>NZ_CP028083.1:2972500-3272500 GCF_005491425.1 Lysinibacillus sp. SGAir0095
ATGTACTTAAAGCACTTTTAAAAGATGAAGAAAATGTACAAAATTTACTTTCTTTTATGAAGGAAAATGAAATGCATATTGATAACATTCGCATTAGGGATGTTCACGTTGCTGCGGATCATTCTTTATTTGAAGTTGATATACGATTTTCTGCTTTATTTAAGACAGATACCATATCAATTTACCGCACTTTGCACACACTACCATATGTACAAAAAATCGAGCTCGAAAGCTTAGGTTAATGGAGGAAAATAATGGGAGGAATATTCAAATTATTAAAAGGTGGAAATAAACCATCACTCATCGCAGCATTGGTGAACTTATTTTTAGGAATTATCAAAGGCGCAGCCTATTTCTTCACAGGAAATGTTGCAATGTTTGCCGAAATGATGCATTCACTTGGTGATGCTGCTAACCAATTCTTCGTTTTTGTTGGATCAGCATTGTCGAAAAAGGCACCAACTGAAAGATTTCCAAATGGCTTTGGTCGAGTAGTCAACTTAGTCTGTTTAGGAGCCGTATTAATCGTTGGTATCTTATCTTATGAAACAGTTAAGGAAGGTTGGCACCACTTTAGACATCCTTCAGAAGAATCTGGAGGAGTACTAATTGCATTAGGGGTTTTACTAATTGGATTTATTTTAGAAACTTTTGTACTTCACAAAGCTGCAAAAGAAGTACTACATGAAGCTGGTAAAGAAAAAGCGGGCATTATGGCGATTCCAAATTCGATTGCCCATTTAAATCGCGCTAAACCAGCGACAAAGCTTGTATGGATGGAAGATTTAGTCGCTACGAGTGGTAACCTTCTAGCCTTCCTTGCCATTGTTATAGCCTATTTCACAGGTTTTAATGCACTTGAAGGTTTAGTCTCGATGCTTATCGGATTTATGATGTTCTATGTAGTAGGTCGAGTATTTCTTGATAATGCCCGTGGAGCAATTGGCGAAACAGATGAGGAAATGCATGTGCATATCGGGAATTTGGTTATGGAGGATCCTCACGTAACAGACATCAGAAGATTGGAAGTAGTGAAGGAAGGCGAATTTTTACACGTTGAGCTAGTTGCCGAAACAGATCCAAATCAATCACTAGCCTATTTAGATGACGTTCGAGATCACTTAATCGAACTCATTATGAGCCAAAAAAATGTAACCAAAGTGACTCTTTCCTTCGATGAAGAAGACGGCAAGACCGAGTGGAAACACCATTTAAAAGAAAATAAAATTCTTAATGATGAAGTGAATAAATCATAACTTTAAAAACCCTTGTGTATGCACAACACAAGGGTTCCTTTTAGTTATTATTAAAGAGACATTTCTAAAATTGTTCTTACATCTTCCGCTTGCAATGTTTTAAATCTTCCAAAAGGACCATTAACCATTGATTTTTCAACAAGAACATCTAATTTTGAATGATCGATATCATAGTCTGCTAATCGACTTGGAGCCCCAATGGATGACCAAAACTCCCTTAAGCGTTCGATTCCTTCTAAAGCAACTTCTTCTGTAGTTTTACCTTCCGGATTTACGTTAAATACACGAATTGCTAGTCCTGCGAATCGGCCAGGGTTTACAGATAAATTGTGCTTCATCCAATTCGGGAAGATAATAGCTAATCCTCCACCATGAGGGATATCATAAACAGCCGAAACTGAGTGTTCAATATTATGAGTCGCCCAATCACCACGTGAACCAATTGAAAGGAATCCATTTAAACCAACTGTCCCCGCTAGTAAAATCGTTTCGCGCAGCTCATAATTTTCTAAGTCATTAATCAAATTCGGCGCAGCATTGATAACCGTGCGTAATACTCCCTCACACATCTCATCTGTGATTGGCGTATTAGTTGCATCGTGGAAGTATTGCTCGAATACATGAGACATGATATCTACCATTCCATAAACAGTATGGTTTTTTGGAACAGTGAATGTATAAGTTGGATCTAAAATAGAGAATTTAGGAAATACAAGCGGATGTCCCCATCCATATTTCTCTTGCGTTTCGTCATTTGAAATAACAGAACCTGAATTCATTTCTGACCCTGTTGCCGCTAAAGTTAGGATTGTACCGAAAGGCAGAGCATCTACAACACTTGTTTTCTTAATCACAATATTCCAAGCATCTTCATCCACTTTTGCACCCGCCGCAATTAGTTTAGAGCAGTCGATTACCGAACCACCACCAATTGCCAATACAAAATCAATAGATTCTTTTTTACAAATTTCAATTCCTTTACGTGCTGTTTCTACGCGAGGATTGGGTTCTACACCACTTATTTCAAAAACATTCATGTTTAATTCTTTTAAAAGCGACATCGCCTCATCATAAAGACCGTTTTTCTTTATACTCCCTCCACCATATACAACTAAAATATTACGTCCATATTGAGGTAGCTCTTGTTTTAATTGGTCAATTTGACCTTTACCAAAGTGCAGACGAACCGGATTGTGAAACGTAAAATTATTCAAAAAGATGACTCCCCTTTATATAAGAAAATAAAAAAGCTATGCAAAGAATGTTCTTCACACAGCTCATTTTAGCAGATAAAAAATTATAATTCCTTTTATCTGCCCGGTTTGTCTTCAAGACAATAATCTAAACGGATTATACCCAACCACGGAAGCGAGAGGCTTCAGCAGTACGACGTACACCCACCATATATGCGGCTAAACGCATGTTAATGTTGCGTGTCGTCGCAGTAGTATATACATTTTCAAATGCATCTACCATTTTTCTATATAATTTTTCACGTACTTCTTCAGCAGTCCAATAATACCCTTGATTGTTTTGTACCCACTCGAAGTAAGAAACTGTTACCCCTCCAGCTGAAGCTAATACGTCAGGTACAAGTAAAATACCACGATCAGTTAAGATTTTAGTTGCTTCAGCTGTTGTAGGACCGTTTGCAGCTTCGACTACGATACTCGCTTTAATATCATATGCATTTTCTGCAGTAATTTGGTTTTCAATAGCCGCTGGGACCAAAATATCACAATCAAGTTCTAATAATTCCTGGTTTGTAATTGTATTTTCAAAAAGAGTTGTAACTGTTCCAAAGCTGTCACGACGGTCAAGTAGATAATCAATATCTAAACCGTTTGGATCTGTTAGGGCACCGTATGCATCAGATATACCAATAACCTTTGCACCTAAATCACTCATGAACTTAGCTAGGAAGCTACCTGCGTTACCAAAACCTTGAATAACAACACGTGCTCCTTTAATGTCAATGTTACGTTTTTTTGCTGCTTCTTGGATAACAATTGTAACACCTTCTGCTGTTGCTCGATCTCGACCTTGAGAACCACCAAGCACGATTGGCTTACCTGTAATGAATCCTGGTGAGTTAAATTCATCCATACGACTGTATTCATCCATCATCCATGCCATAATTTGAGCATTTGTAAATACATCTGGAGCTGGAATATCTTTTGTTGGGCCAACGATCTGTGAAATTGCACGAACATAGCCACGGCTCAAACGTTCAAGCTCACCCATCGACATTTGTCGAGGGTCACAAATAATACCACCTTTACCACCGCCATAAGGTAAATCAACAATTCCACATTTCAATGTCATCCACATTGAAAGCGCTTTAACTTCATCCTCACTAACCATTGGATGGAAACGAACTCCACCTTTAGTTGGTCCAACTGCATCATTATGTTGTGCACGGTAAGCAGTGAAAACTTTTGTTGTACCATCATCCATTTTTACTGGAATTCGAACGTGTAACATACGTAAAGGTTCTTTTAACAATTCATACATCGCTTCGTCGTAACCAAGTTTATTTAATGCGTCTTTGATAACATCTTGGGTTGACGTAAAAAGATTTAGATTTTCAGCCATTATTTTCGCCTCTTTAGAAATAGTAATAATTATTTATATCGCAAACATTGTAACATACTTTAAATCTTATTTGGTCAATAAAATTGCCACAATTCAGATTGAATCTATTTAATTAGATAATTGGAAAATATTATTAAAAAATTGTTATTTAATATAAAAATATGCTGCATGAAAGCTTGAATTTGCACTTTGTTAAAAAAAGCAGACGCAAATGAACGCCTGCTTTTTTCATGCTACGAATTAAAGAGCTTCAGATACTGATTTTGCTTGCATGTGAAGCCCTAAATAATCAGGACCGCCGGCTTTTGAATCTGTACCAGACATATTGAATCCACCGAATGGTTGGTAACCAACTGTAGCTGCAGTACATCCACGGTTAAAGTATAAGTTTCCAACATGGAATTCTTCACGAGCTTTTTCTAAGTGGAAACGATTTGTCGATAATACCGCACCAGTTAAACCGTATACAGTATTGTTAGCAATGTCGATCGCCTCATCGAAATCTTTTGCTTTTGTAAATGCAAGGACAGGTCCAAAAATTTCTTCTTGCATGATGCGAGCTTTTGGATCAACGTCTGCAAAGATTGTTGGGCTAATGAAGTACCCTTTAGAATCATCAGCAGTACCACCTGCAACCAGGCGCCCTTCACCTTTCCCGATTTCAATGTATTCAGTAATTTTCTTAAATGCGCCAGCATCATTAACAGGGCCAATGTATGTTTCTTCGTTTGTAGGATCACCAATCACTAATTCGTTAGTTAATTCAACAACCCGATTTAATACTGTTTGGTAAGCTTCGTCACCAACGACAACCGCGCGAGAACATGCAGAACATTTTTGGCCACTGAAACCAAATGCACTGGTTACGATAGATTGAGCAGCTAATTCAAGATCAGCATTGTCATCAACTACTATTGTATCTTTACCCCCCATTTCAGCGATTACACGTTTAATCCAAATTTGACCTTCATTTAAAACAGAGGCACGCTGGTTAATGCGTAAACCTACATCACGAGAACCTGTGAAGCTGATGAAGCGAGTACGTGGATGATCAACTAAGTAATCTCCAACTTCAGCGCCAGAACCAGGAATATAGTTAATTACTCCAGCTGGAAGACCCGCTTCTTCCATGATCTCCATAAATTTATAAGCAATTACTGGCGTTGTAGAAGCAGGTTTTAATAATACTGTGTTACCAGTAACAACCGCAGCTACAGTAGTTCCAAGCATGATTGCGAATGGGAAATTCCATGGAGAAATTACAACGCCAACACCTAATGGAATGTAAGAGTATTTATTAATTTGATTTTGATTTTGAGCTAATGGCTTGCCCTTAGCAAGCTCGATCATTTGACGACCGTAGAATTCTAAGAAGTCGATTCCTTCAGCTATATCAACATCTGCTTGTACCCAATTCTTACCTGCCTCTTTAGTTAACCACGCAGATAATTCAAACTTGCGACGTCGTACAATAGCTGCTGCTTTGAATAAAACCTCCGCACGTACAATAGGATTCACTTTTTTCCAGGTATTAAATGTGGAATCAGCAATTTGCATCGCCTTTTCAGCTAATTCTTGATTTGCTTTTGACACACTGCCAACTACATCAGATGTATTTGATGGGTTATAAGAAACGATTTTTTGTTCAGTTGCAACTCGTTCTCCACCGATAATTAAGGGATACTCTTTTCCAAGTTCACTTTCTACTTTTTTTAAAGCTTCTAAATAAGCTTGTCGATTTGCTTCAACTGTAAAATCAGTAAGTGGTTCACTTTTGTACGGAATCATCAATAATCCTCCTTAAAATAATTACGCTTATAGTGCGTGATTAGCCAGAAATTCATAAGTGCAAAAAATATTTGCACCATTTCCACATTTCTATATATAATAATGCAAAAGATTGTTGCGTTTTTCAAGCGATAATTGTTGTAAAAGTCAAAATTCTTTTGAGGTGAATCACATTGGAAGAAAAACTAAACCACATGATAAAATTTTTTGAATTCGCTATTGAACATGTATCCGTTGGAATTCATGCTATTGATCATAAAGGACACACAATCCTCTACAATAATAAAATAAAGGAAATTGAAGGATTTAATATTGAAGATGTGTCAGATCGTTCGATTTTAGAATTATTTTCCTTTAGGCAAAATGATAGTACATTATTACGTGTGCTTCAGACAGGTCATAAAGAAATGAATGTAAAACAAACCTATTGGAACAAGGATGGTCATGAAATCACTACCATTAATGATACCTATCCAATTATTGATAATGGAGCAATTATTGGTGCGATAGAATTTGCTCGCGATATCACTTCATTAGAGAAGCTAGTTTACCAGCCTTTGCGCCGTTACGGTGAACCATTAACATTTGACATCATTACAGCCCTATCAGAACAAATGCGATCAATCATTGATAATGCAAAAAAAGTATCCCATGCTAGGGTACCCGTTTTACTGATTGGTGAATCAGGAACAGGGAAAGATTTAATTGCTGAAAGTATTCATAATGAGTTAAAACCTGCCAATGATAAATTTATAACCATATTTAGTAGAAGAACAAATCAATCCATAATAGAAAAAATAAATAATTTATTGGAAAACAATAAAAACTACACTTTCTTCTTTGAACGAATTGAATTCTTATCTATTTCCATGCAACAGCAACTCCTTGAGATTTTAAACGAACTTTCATTAGAAAAGCATATGTTTATTGGAAGTATTGGCGATGATCCAATTGATTTAATAAGTAAAGGTCAACTTCTTAAGGATTTATATTATTATTTTGCATCAATGACTATTTATATACCTCCATTAAAGGATAGAAAAGAAGATATCTTGCCCTTTGTGAATGATTACTTTAACCGGCATCGTGAGAGGTTTGCTTCAAAAATAGAAGGATTGGCAGAGGAAGTGATTACTTTATTTTTGCAATATGACTGGCCAGGAAATTTAAAGGAAATGGAATTATTATTAGATGAGATTGCTTCTATGATTACAAACGAAAAATTTGTTACCTACGAAATGCTCCCGCTACACTTTCGATTCAAAGTGCAGCAGTTGGATGACACCACACGTAAGCCTGACTTTTTCCTCGTGCAATCAAGTAAAGAATTGTTACCTTTAGATGATTACTTGCGTGAAGCCGAGAAATATTATGTACAAAACGTGTTAAATATGTATGAAGGAAATATTACAAAAACAGCAAATGCATTAGGCATGAGTAGACAAAACCTACAATACCGCATTAGAAAATTTAAAAATACACAATTCGCTCCAAAAGGCTCAAGTTAATGTTCTTTATCTATATTCGGAATTTCAATAAAACTCAAATTAAAATCTGCATTAAATAGGGAGTTTTCAACAGAAAAGCACAGGAGCAAGTTTGAAGTTCACCTGCTCCTGCGCCTTTAATGTCCTGATTGTTCGATCCAATGCTGCAGCTTGTCTTTTAACGATTTAAAACCATCTGCATCACTCTCATCAACTCGATCTTGTAAGGTTTTTCTTGGTTGGTCCTTTTTCTTCTGGGGTGGTGCTTCCTGCAATGCACGAGTAGATAAGCTAATTTTGTCTGATTTCTCATCAATTTCTAAAATTTTTACTTGAATCTCTTCGCCCACCTTTAAAAAATCTGCCACATCCTTCACAAAGCCATAAGTAATTTCAGAGATATGCACGAGTCCTTGAGATTCTTCATCTAAAGCTACAAACGCCCCATATGGCTGTATGCCAGTTACCTTACCGGTTACAACTTCACCTACTTCGTATTTTTTTGTCATAAAACGGTTCCTACTTTCTATATCTACGTAAATGTCATGTTAAATTATAACATATGTGCTCTAGACGAACAAAGATTCACCCTAACGAACAGGAAATTAATTTCAAAACTATCCGAAAAATTCGTTTTCACAAAAAATCGTTCTTTCCGATTAAAAAATTCATATTTCAGACAAATTATTAGCATAAGTTATATATTAAAATATAATGTATAGAACTAGTAAGAATGTGAAAGGGCGTGTTTATGTTGAAACAGAAATTCAATGAACAACTTAAATTTTTGAGAGAAGAAAAAAATTGGTCCCTTGAAGAGTTATCGAAAAAAGTACAAGTTGGGGTTGAAAAATTAGCACAATATGAAAATGGTGAACTAATTCCGTCAGTACAAACAGTATTGAAGCTTTCAACTGTATTAGAGGTACCTGCCTCAAATTTAATGGATGGTATACAAGCATAAAGTAAAATGATGAAAACAAATCAAAACAAGATTTTATTGAAATCAAAAAGGATTTCCTTTAAGTGATGTGCCCGTAAATTGTAGAACTGGTATCTACAGTTTGGTCAAATCTTACACTTGAAGGAAATCCTTTTTCGCATTGCGTAGCCTTTGAAGCTTCAACAAATATTATACGATACACTTAGCTTCAAATTTTATAGCAATTAATTTATATGAAATTTCAACACATTTTTCAAAAGGAATCCATTGCTCAAATGAATGCTCGTAAACCTGCTGAATTACTTTCGCAAGATTACTAGGATCATCTATTCCCTGAAGTGCGGCCACTACGTCAGCTGTTTCAGTGTCATAGCTATCTTCACCGATATTAAATGGATCCCATTCTTCTAAAAGTTTAATTGCCGCTTTGTTCATTAATATATTGTCCAAAGTTTTCACCCTATTTTTACTATTATGTATGCTATTATATAATACAGAATTAAAAAAAGAAATGAGGGATACTTTTGTTTAATTTTGATGAGCTTTTTGATCGTAAAAATACGAGTAGTTTAAAATGGGACCAATTCAAAGAACGTCTAAAAATGCAATATAATGTTGAAGATGCTTCAGATATTCTTCCAATGTGGGTTGCCGATATGGATTTTGCTATACCGAGAGTTGTCTCAGACGCTATTAAAAATCGTCTTGATCATCCTATCTTTGGTTACTCCTTTGTAAGTGATGAATGTAAAAATGCTATTGTTGGCTGGTTTGAACGTCGCCATCAGTGGAAAATTGAACCAGATACATTAATGTTCCATCAAGGAGTTGTACCTGCTCTCGGAACAATTCTCGAAACATTCACACAACCTGGCGATAAAATTTGCATTTCTACTCCGGTATATCCAGCATTTTTCCATATACCAAATGCTCAAAAACGTGAGGTTGTGGAATGTGATTTAGTACTTACTGAGAATACTATGAAATTTGATTTTCCTGCTCTTGAGAATCAGTTTAAATCTGGTGTGAAGGTTTATGTTCTTTGTAGTCCACATAATCCTGGTGGTGTTGTCTGGACAAGAGAAGACCTCGAACAACTAGTTAAACTATGTATCCAATATGATGTATTGCTTATTTCAGATGAAATTCATGCTGACATCGTTTTTGACGGTTATAAACACATCCCTACTTTAACGGTTAAAGATGCGGATAAAGCGAAAATCATTACATGTATCGCTCCAACAAAAACATTTAATATTGCGGGTATCCACGCTGCAATCATGGTTGTTCCAGACAAAGAGCTTCGTGCAAAATTAAATGCCGATAAGCAAGCCCATGGTCGTGATGATTTAAACCTTTTAGCTGCTGCCGGTGTTCAAGCTGCCTATGAAAAGGGCGATGAATGGTTAGATGCAATGATTGCCTATGTATCTAATAATATGGATGTAGTTGTGCAAGAGTTAAATCAATTAGACGGGATCAAGGTATCAAAACCTCAATCTACATACCTTATCTGGATTGATTATCGTGAAACTGGACTCTCTGAAAGTGAAATGATGCATCGTCTTTTAGAAAAAGGCAAACTTGCTATTGAACCGGGTACAAAATACAGTGAAGCAGGCCGAGGCTTCTTACGCATGAACGTAGCATGCCCATTAGAAACCGTGAAAGATGGCGTTGAACGCTTTAAGAAAGCTTTATTATAATATAATTTCCTTTTACAAAATTTCAAGAAAATAAAAAAGGCTGACCCCAAAGGTAAATCTTTTGAGTCAGCCTTTTTCAATTTAACTAAGATTACGTTATTTTCTTAATTGTGATGATTATCTTTTGTGTTCTGCTGTTTGCTTAAAACATATTCTTCTAATGCTTTCGTTTTGTGTTCTTGTTTTTTAGACACACGTTTGACAAGCGTAAACACCAACACACACAAAATAAGAATTGCTAAAAACTCTAAAGCTGCTGGAATATATGATGACTTATCCTCGGGAAAATATAAAAATCCGGCATAAAGGATACTCATTTTTCACTCTTCTTTCTAATAGTTAGTCGATAATTGTAATCGATTCTATTTTAACATCTTCTACTGGTTTATCGCGCATATCTTTGTCAACGTTCGCAATTTTGTCAACAATGTCCATACCTTCAACAACATGTCCAAATACTGTGTGCTTAAAGTCTAACCAAGGCGTTCCACCGTTTTGCGCATATGCTTCAATAATTTCTGTTGGATATTTAGCTTGCTCCATTTGTGCAATCATATTATTTGGCGTGTGCTGCATTTGAACGATGAAAAATTGAGATCCGTTCGTGTTTGGACCTGCGTTCGCCATTGAAAGTGCTCCGCGTAGGTTAAATAAGCTCTCATTGAACTCATCTTCAAAAGAGTCGCCCCAGATCGATTGTCCACCCATACCAGTACCAGTTGGGTCTCCACCTTGAATCATAAAGTCTGTAATGACACGGTGGAAAATAATGCCGTTATAATAGCCAGATTTTGCATGTCCTAAAAAGTTTTCAACTGTTTTTGGTGCATGCTCAGGGAATAACTTGATTTTAACTGCACCTAATGTTGTATTCATTTCTACTAATACTTCACCTGGGTTTAATTCTTTTGTTAACTGTGGAAACATAATGATTCGCTCCTTATTAAAAATGTGATTTTTGGGTATATCTTTAGTTAGAAGATCACTATTTGACACCTCGTTACAGTTTAACATAGAACTTTTAAATTTTCCGCTAATATACTTTCAGGACTTCCTTCGGTTTACGAAATAAGTTATACTTGACAACAAAGAAAAAACAATATTGAAATTCCATCTCAATATTGGTAAACAATGTCTAGGAAGAATGTGATTGAAGTGAATAACCGAAAGCACAACTTTATTATTATTTTAGTTTCAAATTTCATCGTAGCAAGTTCCATGACGATGATTATGCCCTTTTTATCTCTTTATATTGAAACCTTCGGGGAATTTTCTGAAAGTTATGTTCAGAAATGGGCAGGTTTAATATTTGCTGCCACCTTTGTAACAGCATTTATCATGTCTCCAATATGGGGGCGCATTGCCGATAAATATGGCTATAAACCAATTATGATCATTAACTGTTTCGGCATTGCCCTCAGTATCTTTTTGATGGGACACGTGGAAGATGTCGGTCAATTTTTTGTCCTCCGTATATTTATGGGGATCGTTACTGGTTTTATCCCAACATCTATGGCCTTTATAAGTAAGCACACACCAAAAAATATAGCTGGCAAAACACTTGGAACGCTTCAAATCGGGAGTGTCGGCGGTTCACTATTCGGTCCTGTAATCGGAGGATCTTTAGCTGATGCCATTGGATTTAACTTTACGTTTATTTATACTTCCATTGCGATTACCATTGCGGCCATCATTATTATCTTCGGAATCCACGAGCCTGAAATCATTCGAAAAGAAAAAAGTATCCTTTATTCTCGAAAAAATATTCTTTGGGCCTTATTCCATCATCCACTTATTTTGAGCACAATGTTTGTAGCATCATTAATACAAATTGGAAACTTTAGTATTCAACCGCTACTATCTTTATATGTTTCTCATTTAACCACTTCTGAGCAAGTGGCAATGCTAGCTGGAGTCACCTTTAGTGCAGCAGGGGTCGGGAATATCTTAATTGGGCGATTTTTCGGGAGGCTCGGTGATAATATTGGCTATGAAAAGGTTTTAATGTCCTTATTATTTATCAGTGTTTTCTTTATCATCCCCCAAGCCTTTGTTACTTCACTTTGGCAGCTTATTGCCTTAAGATTTTTACTCGGTATTTTTTCAGGAGGGTTGATTCCCATCGTTACAGCTCTTATACGACGTGAAGCACCTGTAGAGATTCAAGGAGAAGTAATGGGCTATAATCAATCTTTTCGTTTTCTAGGGAACATCATCGGTCCTGTGCTAGGTGGATTTATTAGTGGATTTGCCGGTATTTCAGCTGTGTTCTATTCAACGGGCCTACTATTTTTAATAGCTGCCATTACTATTTTCACAATCCAGAAACTACCAAAAAAATATTTTGAAGATGTTTTAAAAAGTCATCTTTAAGTTCGATATAATGAGGAGGAGATCTACTAATTATTGTAGTCTCCTCCTTTTTTATTTTAAACAATGCTATTCTATTGTTTTGTTATGCGCGTTAGTTTGGAGGAATCTAAATGAGACAAATAATAGGGTTCTTGCTAATTCTTTGTTGCTTCCCTTTACTATTGTTATTTGGCAATGCAATTTTAGCCGAATTCAATTCTGCGAAAGAATATGAAGAAGCCATTCAACATAATATTCAACCGCCAGAACAGGTAAATCCACTCCCTGTTACAATGCTGGATCGGAATGGAAATGTATTTAGTGAGGAGTATGTAGAATGGAGACAGCAAATTCAATTAGAAGATGTACCCGAAATTATTAAACAAGTCTATTTATTAAGCGAAGATAAAGAGTTTTACACACATATTGGTTTTAATGTAAGTGCTCTTGCCCGTGCAGTAGTTGTAAATTCCCAAGGCTCCATTGAACAAGGAGGGAGTACAATTACACAGCAGTTGGTTCGGATGCGTTATCTTTCTGCCGAGCAAACCTACGCACGAAAATTAACCGAATTATTTTATGCTTATGAGCTTGAACAACTGTACAATAAAGAAGAAATTCTTGAAATGTATTTGAATGAAATCTATTTTAGCAATCAAGTTTATGGAATCAGTGCAGCTGCAACCTACTATTTCCAAAAACCATTAGCGGAACTATCACTAGCTCAGATGGCTTTTATTGCTGCCATTCCTAATAACCCATCTTTATATGACCCTTTAAAAAATTTTGATAATACCAAAGCAAGACAAGAACGGTTATTAGATATTTTAGCTGAGAACAAAATAATTACTCTCGAAGAAGCAACACTTTATAAGCAAGAGAATATCGTTTTGAATCTAAAGGTAAAAAAACAGCAGCAACCTGCCTATAGTACATTTGTGCTTTCAGAACTAAAAGAATTAGTTGCATCTGCTGATGGCTATAAGGAACAGCTAAATACTGCATCAACAGAAGAAGAAAAGCAAATCATCGAGGAAGAACTTGACTCTAAGGTACAACAACTACTTCATTCTGGTATTTCTATACATACTGCACTAGATCCTGAAAAACAAAAACAGGATGAACAATATATAGATGCAATTCTCGGTAACGGAAATTTGCAAAGCAGCTCAGTTGTGATCGAAAATTCTACGAGAGAAATAGTAAGTGTTTATGGTGGTAAAGCCTATAAAAAATACGACTTTCATCGGGCTTATCAGGCGGTCCGTCAACCGGGATCTGCTTTTAAACCGTTGATTGTTTATGGGCCACTTTTCGAAACAACTGATTATTCACCTAATTCCATAGTCAGCGGCGGTAGATTCTGTATAGACCGTTTCTGCCCACAAAATTATGGTGGTGGTATTTACGGTAATGTCTCCATTTCTACTGCCTTTAAACATAGCTATAATACATCAGCCCTTAGGTTACTAAATGAAGTAGGTCTTGATAGCGCCTTTCATTATATCGAGAAATTTAACTTTCAATCCCTTGTCCCACAGGATAAGACATTTGCAGCCGGATTAGGCGGGCTATCTTATGGGGTAACAACGCTTGAATTGGCAGATGCCTATACAAGCTTTATAGATGGAAATTATATGAAGGCAAGGAGTATTCGCAAAGTTACTGATGCTAGTGGAAATGTACTTTATAGCTGGCCAAGCACCAAGGAAACCATTTGGTCCCAGGAAACCGTAAAGTATATTCGTTCCCTACTAAATGATGTAGTAACTAGCGGGACTGGTCGAGGAATCAATTCTAATTCAGCCTATACTGGAGTAAAAACTGGAACAACGAATGATTACAAAGATTTTTGGGTTGCAGGGTTAACCAATGAATATACAACTGCTGTTTGGATTGGCTTTGATAATCCTTCTTCGTTGCAATCTCTTCAAAATGATAAAATTCATTTTAAAATCTTTAATACGATTATGAACTAGAAAAGAGGCGTGACTTTTAGAAGTCACTGCCTCTTTTCTAATTTGCAAAGGGTAAACTTGCTAATAGTCCATTATATAGCTTTAACACAACATAACAAATAAACGTAATAAAGATGGCCCAAAAAAGAATTTCGAAAAAAATAAGACCCACCGTTCCAGACATCGATAAAAACTGGCTCATCTTATATATGTTAAAAATAAAATAGCTGAAAATTGTTATAGCAAATATACCAAGTAGGATAAAAATTGATTGGATCCCAAATACTGATAGAAGTGCTCCCAAGAAAAAGATGAGGTAACCACCTCTTGCAACGCTAATCATTTCCCCGGTATTATGCTTTGAGAAAAATAGCATCCCTACTTCATGAATCGTTTCCCCTATCAATTTCAAGGCTGAAAATAACATAAAGAAACAAAGGGCAAATACACATAATAACAAAAGGCGTAATTCTATATCTGTCAAGAACTCACGCATGCCAGCATAAACGCCAATTGAAGTTAATAATATCAATGATTCTCCTACGAAATAAATTCCAAATGTTAAACTAAATAAAATGACAGAAAACAACGGCAGATAACCATACAAATATGGATTTTTCATGACAATTTCCTCAAAACTAATTTTTTTCTACCTATTTATAATAACGGTTAAATATTAATAATATCAAGTTCATAGTATTTTTACTCAAGTGAAAACAGGTATAATTAGTGATATAATTATGGATATTCGAGTAATTTTTTAAATATTTTATATTTTTAAGGGGGGAGATTATTTTTGTTTCAAGTACTTTGCATATTCATTCCATTACTAGCTGCTCTTTTCATGCCTTTCTTTTTTAAGAAAGTCAATTCGATACATACTGGATGGTTTGTTTTAGTCGTTCCAATCTTTCTTGTTATTTATTATGCTACCTTTGTACCGACTATCTCAAAAGGAGATGCAGTCATATCGCAGCTAGATTGGATACCATCACTTGGAATTTCATTCGTTTCCTATCTGGATGGGTTAAGCTTGTTATTCTCTTTACTTATCTCCGGGATAGGAGCACTTGTCGTTCTATACTCGATATACTACCTAGATCGAACAAGAGAGCAGCTGCATAACTTTTATATCTATTTATTAATGTTTATGTGTGCGATGCTCGGTGTCGTTCAATCAGACAACATGATGACGCTTTATTTATTTTGGGAATTAACTTCGATTTCCTCATTCTTATTAATTGGCTATTGGAACAATCGTGACAAGTCCCGCTTCGGTGCGCTGAAGTCAACGATGATTACAGTAGCAGGCGGTATGATGATGTTAGGGGGATTTGTCTTACTATCAATTATGGGAGACACATTCTCTATACGAGAACTTATTGCCCAGGCTCCTGAATTAGCAACAAGTGATCTATTTATTGTTGCCCTAGTTTTAATACTATTGGGGGCATTTACAAAATCTGCCCAATTCCCATTCTATATTTGGTTGCCGGATGCAATGGAAGCACCAACACCAGTTAGTGCCTATCTCCACTCAGCAACAATGGTTAAAGCAGGGATTTATTTAGTAGCGCGTTTTACTCCTATATTTGCACAATCAGAAATTTGGATTTGGTTGGTTACAGGTACCGGTTTACTAACATTATTCTGGGGCTCATTCTTCGCACTAAAACAATGGGATTTAAAAGGCATTCTGGCCTTCTCAACTGTCAGTCAGCTTGGGCTTATTATGTCTTTACTTGGAGTAGGAGCTATTGCCTATCATGTAGAGGGTGCACAAGAGACTGTTTTTAAATATGCAGCCTTTGCAGCGATCTTCCACCTTATCAATCATGCAACCTTTAAAGGAAGCTTGTTCATGATAGCAGGAATCGTGGACCATGAAACGGGTACACGCGACATTCGAAAACTAGGTGGCTTAATGAGCATCATGCCAGTAAGTTTTACTGTGGCTTTAATTGGAAGCTTCTCTATGGCAGGCTTACCACCTTTCAACGGCTTCTTAAGTAAGGAAATGTTCTTAACAGCAATGCTGTCCATCACTGAATTTGATTTATTTAATTTCTCGACTTGGGGCATTCTATTCCCTATCATTGCTTGGATTGCAAGTGTATTCACATTTATTTATAGTTTTTACTTTGTATTTAAAACATTTACAGGAAAAGGAAAAGTGGAAGAATTACCGCATAAACCACATGAAGCTCCGGTGGGTATGCTAGTTTCTCCAGTCATTTTAGGCGCATTGGTGATTATCCTATTCTTTATCCCTAATGTGATAGCAGATACTTTCATAAAACCGGCTGTAATGGCTATTCAGCCTTTCCTTTACAGTAGTCCAGAGCAAGTCGCTATAGATGTATCGGCATGGCATGGACATTTCACACCCGAATTAATGATGACAATCGGCATTATTGCTCTTGGACTTGTGTTATTCTTAACGCTTTCTAAATGGCAAAAGGTGTATCGTCTATTCCCTTCAAAATTAACTTTAAATAATTTATATGATTTTATAATTTATGAGTTATGCGATAAATGGATTGGACGCTTCTCAGCTCTGTATATGACCGGTTCCATCCGTCGATATTTAAGCTACATGCTTGGGTCGATTTCAATCATTGTCATTGCAACATTATTTATGCAAAATGCATTTAAAGTAACTTTCGACGGAGCATCACCAATTCGTGCATACCAAATCATTTTGATTATTGTTTTAGTAATTGGTACGATTGCAACTGTTTTTGCAAAATCAAGAATTACGTCAATTGTAGCTTTAGGGTTAGTGGGCTATACTGTCTCATTATTCTTTGTCATGTTTAACGCACCTGATTTAGCGCTTACACAATTAGTTATTGAAACCATTTCTGTTGCATTATTCTTACTTGCGTTTTATCACTTGCCTAAATATAAAAAGGAAGAAGAACGTACTCGTTTTAGATTTGGAAGAGCATTTGTTTCGATCGCAGTCGGTGCCATGGTGACTCTGGTGGCTCTTTCTGCCCATTCACAAAAATTGCTTCCTTCAATTTCTGAGTACTATAAAGAAACCGTCTATTCGTTAGCTGGTGGAGGAAATATTGTAAACGTTATTTTAGTAGATTACCGCGGATTTGATACATTGTTTGAAATTGCCGTATTATCCATTGCAGGGATTGCCATCTTTGGAATGATTAAACTTCGCTTGAGCAGAAAAGGAGAAAAACTATGAAAACAAATGATGTCATTATCCAGTTTACTGCGAAAATCGTCTTTTTCATGATTTTCTTCTATGCTGTTCATATTTTCTTTGCGGGTCATTACACACCAGGTGGAGGGTTTGTAGGTGGTTTAGTAACAGCGAGCGCAATTGTATTACTGATTGTGGCATTTGACTTGAAGACGGTTCAAACCATTCTTCCGATTAACTATATCTATATGGTAGCATGCGGTTTAATCCTTGCTTTAGGGACAGCTGCATTCTCGATGTTTACTGGTAAACCTTTTTTTACACATTTCTTTGATTATTTCAATTTACCTATTTTAGGAAAAACATCACTTCATACCGCAGCGTTATTTGATTTAGGTGTTTACTTGGTTGTTGTTGGTGTAACGATGACCATTATTCAAACAATTGGGGAGGATGAGTAATGGAAATAGTAATGGCATTTGTTTGCGGCTTTCTATTTATGGCTGCAATTTACTTAATTTTATCTCGTAGTCTTCTCCGAATAATTATTGGAACTGGTTTACTTAGTCACGGAGCACATTTGCTGATTTTAACAATGGGCAGCTTTAAAGGAAGTGCACCTCCTGTTTTAAGTGATGGTGTGACAGATTATGTCGATCCGCTGCCACAGGCTTTAATCTTAACGGCTATTGTTATTAGTTTTGGTGTAACAGCCTTCTTTTTAGTGCTTGCCTACCGTGCATACCATGAGCTAAGAACAGATGATATGACGTTAATGAAAGGAAGTGAGGAAAATGAATAACTTTCTTTTATTACCCATTATCATCCCCTTTTTCTTCGCAATGATTTTAATGTTTGGTCAGAAGAAAATTGCTTACCAGCGGATTACAACTCTTCTTGGGCTTGTAATTTCGATTATTTGTGCTGCAGGACTTGTTTTGAATGTATATGAAAATGGACCACAAATAGTTACTTTCGGAAATTGGCCAGTACCATTCGGGATTACAATGGTTTCTGATATGGTAGCGGCACTTCTCGTTCTGACAACATTAGTACTAACCTTCTTTATTGTATGGTATGGTTTTGGATCCATTGGGAAAGAACGTGAGCAATTTTTCTATTATCCTGGAGTTATGTTTATCATTACTGGGGTGAATGGAGCCTTTACAACGGGTGATATTTTCAACTTATTTGTATTCTTTGAAGTTTTATTAATGGCTTCTTACTTATTAATCGTACTGGGTGGTGAAAAAGCGCAATTACGTGAGTCGATTAAGTACATTTTAGTAAATGTCATATCTTCTGCTCTTTTTGTCATAACAGTAGCTTACCTATATTCAGTTGTTGGTACATTGAATATGGCAGATATATCATTAAGAATTGCAGAGATTAATCAGCCTGGAATTCTTACGGTAATTGCTGTACTATTCCTATTAGTATTTGGGATGAAAGCTGCGATTTTCCCAATCTATTTCTGGTTGCCTAGTGCTTACTCAGCACCACCAATACCTGTACTTGCCCTATTTGGTGCACTACTTACAAAAGTCGGTGTTTACGCTATTTCACGTACATACACGTTATTCTTTACACATGACTTATCCTTTACACATGAGTTATTACTTATCTTAGCTGTGATTACCATTGTAGCCGGATGTATTGGGGCGCTAGCTCACTTTGATGTAAAACAAATCATTATCTATAATATCGTGATTGCTGTGGGTGTTATTTTGTTTGGTGTAGCACAAATGAACGAAGTAGCATTAGAAGGAGCAATGTTTTATCTAATTCATGACATGATCATTAAAGCCGCATTATTTATGTTAATTGGAATTGTGATTTATGTAACAGGAACTACTAATTTGAGAAAGATGGGCGGCCTTATTCAAACCTATCCCGCACTATGTTGGTTCTTCTTAATTGCCGCTTTTGGTTTAGTAGGGGTTCCTCCATTAAGTGGATTTATAGGAAAGCTGCTAATTATTCAAGGTGGTTTTGAAGCTGGCAATACGTGGTCAAGTTTACTGGTACTGGCATCAAGTATTATTGTCCTGCTGTCAGTTATGCGTATCTTTATTTATGCTTTCTGGGGTGAAAAGGGACAACTATCCGAGAATGTACAAAAGAGCAAATACAATCGCATGTTTATTCCAACAGTACTTTTAGTTATCCTTTCCATTTTCTATGGAATTGGTACAGAGTGGCTTACACCATTTATGGGTGATGCAGCGAAAATTCTAATAGACCCATCTATCTATACTGATGCGGTTATGAAAGGAGGAGAATAAATGTCCTTTCAAATATTATTGAATCTATTTTTAGCCTTTTTATGGATGTTTTTGTCCTCTAATTATTCCGTATCTCGATTTATAATAGGCTACCTATTAGGGCTTGTGGTTATCATCGCATTACGAAAATTCTTTAAGTCCAGGCTTTATATAGATCGAGTTTGGGCAGTGATTAAACTATCGGTTCTCTTTATTAAAGAGTTAATTCTAGCAAATGTGTCTGTTTTAACCCTTGTAGTTAAACCTAAACTTGAATTACAACCAGCCTTTTTTAAATACGATACAAAACTGACAGAGGAATGGGAAATTACACTACTCTCGAGTCTAATTACCCTGACTCCTGGTACAGTGGTTGTCCATGTTTCGGACGATTCAAAATCATTATTTATCCATGTAATTGATAGCAATGATATTGAGGAAACAATAGATTCTATTAAAAATTCATTTGAAAAAGCGATACTGGAGGTGAGCCGTACATGACCTATTTTCTTTGGGTAGCCATTATCATTGTTGTTTTATCCATCGTTGCCCTTGTCTTTCGTCTTGTTAAGGGCCCGAATCCTTCTGATCGTGTTGTCGCGTTAGATACAATTGGCGTTGCTCTTATTTGTTTAGTAGGCTTGTTTTCAATGCTTATAGATACTAGTTTCTTTTTAGAGATTATTTTATTATTGGCGATACTATCTTTCATTGGTACAATTGCCTTCTCTAAATTTATAGAGAAAGGAGATATTATTACCCGTGACGATTCTCGCTAACATTTTAGTTATTTTCTTTATTGTAGCTGGGTTAGTATTTCTTGCTGTGGCGGCAATTGGCGTACTTCGTCTGCCCGATCTTTATACTCGAGCACATGCCGCTTCCAAAAGCTCTACATTAGGCGTTATGTGTATATTACTTGGTGTATTTTTTCACTTTTGGCTGAATGAGAACCATTTTAACCCGACGATTCTATTAGGGGTATTATTCCTGTTTATAACAGGTCCTGTTGGCGCTCATATCATGAGTCGTTCTTCGTATATAGCTGGTGTGAAACCATGGTCTGGTACAGTGCGGGACGATCTAAAACTAGAAATCGAACGCATGAAGAAAGAACAGAATATCAAGTAAATTAAAGTTTATAGAATGCAAAAAGAAGTGCGAATTAGTTAGTTCGCACTTCTTTTCTTTTTACCAGTATCTTCTGTAAGGACCGCGTCTGTGTGGGTATCTTGGGTATGAATAGTAGGGATAAGGCTGATAAGGATAAGGTCTGCCGTAACCATAACCTCTATCTGGTACGATTACGTTCCCAAGTAAACCGCCTAAAAAACCGCCGATAAATGGAGGACCAAAATTAGAATATCCACCGCCATATCCACCATAGCCACCATAATAATTTACCAATACCATCTACCTCCTTTTCATTAATAACTTATGTTAGAAATGAAAAGACAGGTATGCTATATGCCCACTAGAATTCAAGTTCTAAAAAGATAAGATTTTTAATTGTTTTGTTCGCCTAATCTTTCTACAAATGTTGCGAGAGTTCTTACCATAACACCTGTCGCTCCTTTAGGTCCTAAATCATGGGCGTTAGAAGCATTTGAAGTGCCTGCAATATCTAAATGAATCCAAGGGGTATCCTCTACAAACTCACCCACAAAGCCCCCACCAAAAATCATATGGCCATCACTACCAGGTGAATTATTTAAATCAGCGACATCTGATTTACGAATCCGTTTCTTATCTTTTTCTGTTAAAGGCATACCCCAAACAAACTCACCTGTTTCGATACTAGATTCAATGAATGCATCGAAGAATTCTTCATTATTTGTTAGAGAGCCTGTTTTGTCAAAGCCAAGTGCTGTAATAACACCACCAGTTAATGTAGCTACATCAATTAACGATGTTGCTCCTTGTTGCTTCGCATAAGTTACAGCATCAGCAAGTACAAGACGCCCTTCTGCATCGGTATTTAATACTTCAACCGTTTTTCCACTGTACATTGTAATAACATCATCCGGCTTAAAGGCTTCTCCTGATATCATGTTGTCAGTGGATCCGATAACAGCGACAACATTTTTGTTTGGGCGGACTTCACCGATGATTTTCATAGCTCCTAGTACAGCCGCTGCGCCACCCATATCGCCTTTCATACCTACCATACCAGTTTTCGTTTTAATCGAATAACCACCCGTATCGTAAGTTACTCCTTTACCAACTAGACCAATTACATCTTCCCAGTTGTCAGTTGCTTGGTATTTAATCGTAATTAATCGAGGTTCTTCAACAGATCCTTTGTTAACACTTAAAATCCCACCCATGCCTAGCTCCTCAAGCTCATTCTTCGTTAAGATTTCAATTTCAAAATCATATTGCTTCGCTAATTTTTCAGCATAATTAGCCAGTTCTGTTGCTGTTAATAAGTTTGGCGGCAAGTTTACTAGATTCCGTGCTTCATTTACCGAATTTGCATAAATTTTTCCCACTTCATAAGCTGCAGCTATTTCATCTATATCTGCATTTGTTACAAAATGTACAGCATCCATATAGACATCTATTTCATTTGATGTTGTTTTATAATTCGGTGTTTGATAGAATCCTAGTCCTGCTCCTTCCGCAAATAAAAAGGCAACTGTCTCTTCATCTATCGGGGCTGCTGTAAATGATTCTAACCAAATCGAAAATTCATTTACTTTTAAAGCTCTTAATTGCTTCCCGACTATACCAAATGTTTCTCTTAATTCATTTTCTGTTAAAGTTTTTGTATCTCCTAATCCAACGAATAACACACGTTTTAAATGTCCATTTTGTCCCGAATAAGGGATCTTCGTTAATTTCTTACGATTCGTATCAATATCGCAAGAACGAATCCACTCTTCAACACTTTCGCCATAGAAAGAAACAAAATCTTTCCATCCAATAATGTGGTCACAATTTTTTTGGACACCTACAATCAGTAATTCCGTATTAACTTGTTCAAAGGTTTTTGGTTCTTTTACAATTTTCATATTCAAAATCCCTCCATCGATTTAACCGCTTTTTATGTACTTGCACCCTAAATGGGCTATTCATTCTTGTCACTAGTATCTCGTGCCATTTTATTCGAATGAAGATACATACATTATAGTAAAGATATACCTATTTTTCGAATATTTCAAATTACGAATTGATTATAAATTGAATTCACCTTCTTCGGATATGCTATACTTTAGACAAAGCATAAGAAAGGTAGGGATTGTTCGTTTTGGCACTCCTTCAAAATACACCCATACTCTTATCCATTTTTTCAATTCTCTTTGCGCAATTTGTAAAAGTGCCGATTCATTTAATTGCGACAAAAAAATTAGATTGGTCATTGATGACCTCTACTGGTGGAATGCCAAGTTCTCATTCGGCGGCAGTGACAAGTCTTGCTACAGCAGTAGGATTTGAAACCGGGCTAGATTCCCCTATCTTTGCAGTTGCAGCAATGTTTGCGTGTATTGTGATGTATGATGCTACCGGCGTTCGCTACCAAGCTGGACAACATGCCGTAATTATCAATCGTATACGTAATGAGTTAACAGTATTTTTTAACGAAGTAAAGCATTGGCCAGAAAAAAATGAAGACGAAAAAATCAAGGAATTAAAAACATTATTAGGACATAAGCCAAGTGAAGTTTTCATGGGCGCAATAACAGGGATTTTAATAGCTGTACAATTTTATAATTTGTTCTAATAGATGAATTTGATCACTGATAGCACAAAAAAACTGACCCAAAACCGGGTCAGTTTTTTTACTAGAACATACGATATCCTGCTTTTCGAAGGTAAATCATCACAATACCAGCAACGATTGCACCTGCAAATCCACCTAAAAGAATCGAAATATCCACAACCTGTAATGCCTGTAGCTTGTCTAATAGTGCTGGAAAGGCAGTATTTGCTTTAAAAATATAATCTAGAAAACTTACTTCATCAATAATAAATATAACCACGATCGGGTAAACGATTGCCATTAACCAAGTCATACGCAGCAACATGTTTAATAAGAAACCGATTCCAAAAAACATGACGAAGAAAAGCACGACTGAGATGATTAACTGCACTAACGAAACTGAACCACTCATTTTATGTATAACCTCCGTTTTCCTCTCATTAGTTTACATGATAAAAGCCCTCCTTTCAAATATAAATGCGGTTGGTATGAGGTTAGATTAGAGCAACCACTCTATTTCGTAATCTTCTCTGAAACATCATATCCCTTTATTAAAGAATAATTTATAAGACGAATATTCAAAGACATCTCCTGGATTGATTCCCTCTTTTTTTAACAGCTGATGATGTATCAATTCATGACATGCCATTTCCTCTAGCATCACTGATGCTTCGCCACATTCAACGATTTCTTCTACTGTTAGCCAACGTGCTTCCGATATTTCCGCTTCTTGTATCTGTATCCTTTGCACTTCAATTGGCAATGTACAAAAGAATATCGCCATATTATCACTGATTTCTCCTCGGATGACGCCTGTACGGAAACCAATTAAGCCTGACACTTCACACTGAATTCCTGTCTCTTCCAGCACCTCTCTTACAACCGCTTCATCCGCTGTCTCACCAAATTGGACAAAACCGGCCGGCAATGACCATACCCCTTTTAGGCCACTATATTTCTTTTTCACTACAAGCCAATTTCCTTCAGAATTTATAACCACTCCTGCAACTCCCAGCCAAACCTTGCCACGATCCTTTTTCATACTTTTCCCCCTTGTTTGTAGCTAACTATGCTATTAACAGTATACTCTTTAATATTCTTTATAAGATAAAAAAAACCTTGTAAGGTTGGTTCCTCTTAAATAGGGAGTTTGTAATATTATTAATTTTATGCGGTAGTTTATATATAGCAATACTAGTTTCTTAGTGATAGAACGATAATTTCTTTTTTTATATAACAAAAAGGCTCATTAAATTTGTAAAGTTTCGTACAAATTAATGAGCTTTGTTTTTATACATTTGCGAGGATTTTATAACTACACACCTTCGTGTGGTTACATAAACCTATAATACTTTTATCTATTCACAAACTTCAGGCGTACCTTCAACTTTAGCCGTTCTGAATGAAGTACCGCACCCGCATGAAGCGATGGCATTTGGATTGTCGATGGTAAAACCGCCGCCCATTAAAGATTGTTTGTAGTCAATTTTCGTTCCCATTAAGATTGGTGCGTCTTCTCGGGAAACAAGAATTTTCAAACCGTGTTGTTCATCTATATAATCATCTTCACCTTGATGTTGGTCGAAATTCATGCCGTAAGAAAGACCACTGCAACCTCCGCCATGGATTGTTACACGCAAAAAAGAGCCTTCCTCTTCGTTGTGCCTTTGCATTTCTTTTACACGAACCGAAGCGCTTTCTGTTAAATCAATTACCTTCTTTTCACTTGTCATCCCATTCACCTTCCTTCTACCTATATAATATCAAGGTGCAAATCAAAAAGAAAGATATGTGCACTCTAAGCTACTTTATGCAATCCACTTTATTTCCGATACATAGACACTATAAAATTACTTTTCAAACGCATAAATAGGAAAAAATGTTCACTACTTTCGAATTTTCTAATGATATAATAGTCTTAAAAATACGTATTGGGAAGGGGTCTAATTATATGGAATTATCACCTTTCTATGAGAAAAAAGTTGAATGTATTAGCTGCAAAAAGTCATTTACAACTACGAAAATTCGTTCAAAACTAGTTAAAGTGGAGAGTACGGATACTGATTTTTGTCCAACTTACTCTGAATCGTCAGTGCCCGCCTATTACTATAATGTTTTTGTCTGCGAGCATTGTGGTTTTTCATTCACTGAGGATTTTTCAAAATATTTTGCTCCAGGGATAAAAGATCAAATTTTTAATCAGATTTCTACAAAATGGGTACAAAGAAGCTATCATTCCGAACGATCAATATCTCAAGCGTTAGAGACCTATAAATTGGCTTTTGTTAGTGGTTCTATCAAAAAAGAAAAATCTGTTACACTCGCAGGGCTTGCGTTACGAATTGCTTGGATTTATCGAAAACTTCAAAACAATAGCCAAGAACAACGATTTTTAAATTTGTCTCGTGATCTATATATTGAGTCATATTCTACCGAGGACTATGCATCAACCCAAATGTCCGATACTCGAGTAATTTATATGATTGCAGAGCTTTCAAGAAGAATTGGCGATATAGATTTGGCAACACGCTATTATTCCAAAATTATCGAAAATCAACGCGTTGGCGGTGAAGCAAAGGTAATTGAAATGGCTAAAGAACAATGGCAATTGGTTCGTGAAGAACGCGAAAAAGTAAGAGCGGCAACAGCAGTTTAAAAAAGAATGTCTTAAAAGTTATCATACAAACTTTTGAGACATTCTTTTTTGGATTTTTGCTGGAACTTTCTTATAGACTGCCTCTTTTCGACAGTTCGGTTGCTCTTCTTGCTTCAAACGTCGTATAGACTATCCCTATTCGACGATTCGATTGCTTCCCTTGCTACTAACTTCTTATAGACTATCCCTATTCGACGATTCGATTGCTTTCCTTACTACTAACGTCGTATAGACTGTTTCTATTCGACGATTCAGCGAGTTGCGTTACTCAACCTGTCTTATAATTTCCCTTGTTTGATTTTGTATATTATTTTTCCCACATGTCTCATATTTCCACCTACCTGTTTCGGTACAAGTTGCTTGCACATTCTACATTAATTGTCCTATTCCTCCAACCTCTAATCCAACCGAATCCTCAAACCAGAGAAACAAAAAAGCCCGATTCAGAAAACAATCGTTTTCCAAATCGAACTTTATTTTAGTTTTTATTAGAATACTTGCTCTACTTCAATAATACCTGGTACTTCTTCTAATAGAGCACGTTCAATACCTGCTTTTAAAGTAATTGTAGAACTTGGGCAGCTTCCGCATGCACCTAGTAGACGTAAACGAACAATACCATCTTCTATATCTACTAATTCACAGTCTCCACCATCGCGAAGTAAAAACGGACGTAATTTATCTAAAACTTCTTGTACTTGTTCTTTTTGTTCTAATTCTGTCATTTCCCTCGACTCCTTTCATTAAAATAATTATAATGTGAAGAAAGAAAAAAATCCATAATTTGAGTTCATGAAAGGTTGATTCTATGATAGAAAATAATCCCATTATCGAAGTTTTTGGTACCGAAGTGATTTGTGCAAGCTGTGTGAATGCACCATCCTCAAAAGATACATACGAATGGCTACAGGCTGCAATCAGTCGAAAATTCCCAAATGACTCTTTTTCTATTCGTTATGTCGATATTGAGCAACCTCTAGAGAACGAACGAGATAAAGAATGGGCAGAACAAATTCAAAATGATGAGTTCTTTTACCCACTGGTACTAATCAACGGTAACGTAATCGGTGAAGGCTATATTCAAATTCAACCGATTTTCTCTACACTAGAAAAACTTGGATTTGTTGCAACTGAATAAAATTATTTAAAATAAACAAAATCTCTATAATCTCGCTATACGAAAATCCAACAAGTTTATAGAGATTTTGTATTTTTTTATTATGCTTCAGTCAATTGAAAATTATTTGTTCTTATTGAGAATCATTTTGACGTTTGTACATCCAAAGAAGACCCGATTTCATTAAGCGTGCAATACGTCCTGTTACCGTTGTATCAGCTAAATGAACAAAGCCTTGCTTTTTCCCTAAAGAACCCATGAATCCTTTTAACTTGATTGGAGGCATTTTTTCAGGAAGTGGCTCGTTTCTCCAACGCTTGTTTAATACTTTTACGATGCGTTCAGCCTGTTCTTCTGCAAGCTGAGCACTTGCAGGTAAGTCTGAGGAAGCACAATCCCCAACTACAAAGACATTTTCATCATCTAGTAGGTGGAAATATTGGTTAACGATCGGACGACCTTTTCGATCCTTTTCTGCATCCATATCACGAACAATCTTTACTGGTTGTACTCCAGCTGTCCAAACAACAGCGTCAACCTCAATTACTTCTTCATGATTGTATAGTCTCGTTGGTTCTACTTTTGTAATGTTCGATTCGGCAATCACTTCAACATTATGTTTTACAAACCAATCTTTTACATAGTTACTTAATTTCTCAGGGAAATCACGTAAAATACGCGCTGAACGGTCGAACAATTTTATTTTTAAATCAGAACGACTTTCACGTAATTCACTTGCTAGCTCAATTCCACTTAATCCAGCGCCAACGATTCCGACAACCGAACCTGGTGGAAGACCGCAAAGCTTTTCGAATGTTGTACGTGATTTAGCAATAGTTTGAATGCTATAACTATTTTCTTCTGCTCCTGGGACATTATGGTAGTCATCTTCACAACCTAGACCAATTACTAGGTCATCATAAGAAACCGTTTGGCCATCTTCTAAATAAACCACTTTTTCTTTTCGATTAATTTCAGTAATTTCTCCATAAACTCTTTTTAGGCGCTCATGCTCCGGAAAGTTAACTCGAACATGCTTATCTGTAGTCGTACCAGCTGCCAGTGCATAGAATTCCGTTTTTAAGCTATGGTGTGGCGTTCTATCAACTAAAGTAATCATTGTGTCTTCTGGAAAGTTGTTTGGTAATAAGCGCAGCAAGATACGCATATTGCCGTAACCTCCACCTAGTAATACTAGTTTTCTCATATAATACTCCCCTATATCTATTGTCGATTGTGCTAGTTAAATATCGTTCACAATTTATCCATAAAGAGTATAACTTATTGTGAGATGTTTCACAATATCTTTATCTAATTTTTTGTGAAAAGTTTCACAAAAAAAAACTCATTCATTGACGAACGTATAAAAACAGAGTAGAGTGTCTAGTGAGGTGACAACGGCGTGAATCCATTAGTAGAGTTTTGCATTAGTAATCTAGCAAATGGTGCTCAAGAGACCTATGATATACTAGAAAATGATCCAGATATCGATGTTCTCGAATATGGGTGCTTGAGTTATTGTTCATTGTGCGACCAAAATTTATACGCACTTGTAAATGGTGATATCGTAGAAGCAGATACACCTGAAGAATTAACGAAAAAAATCTATCAATACATTGAAGAAAATCCCCTATTCTAATATGGGACAATCATATGAAAAAATTCCGCGCACAGTTTGTACGCGGAATTTTTATTTTACAATGATTCTAACTCTTCAACACAATAGGTAGGTTTTTGTGCCTTTTGTAAAACGATTTCTGTACTTACTACTCCCGTATTCACATGAACCGTATCACAGCCAAATTGAATCCCACATAAGATATCTGTGTCATAATTGTCACCAATCATCACCATTTCATGCTTTTGGAATCCATACTCTTGCTGAATGACCTCAAGCATCACAGGCGAAGGTTTCCCCACAAAAGTGGGCTCAACTTGCGCCACATTTGCTACAAGACGTACAAAAGAACCGTTCCCTGGAAGAAAACCTAGTTCGGTCGGAAATCGAATATCTTCATTTGTACCCACTAATTTTGCCCCAGCCTGCAAAGCGAGGGATGCCTTCACTAACTTCATATAGTCAACTGTTCGGTCAATTCCCATTACTACTACATCAGGACGCGCCTCATCTGTATCCACTAGATTAAGTCCTTGTGCTTCCAAAGCAGAACGAATACCGTCTGAACCAATCATAAAAATACTCGCATCTCGATAATGCTGCTCAACATATTTAGCAGTTGTTAAAGCACTGGAATAGATTCGATTAGTCGGTGTCTCAATTCCTATATCAGCTAAAACATTTTGCAATTGCTCTGGCGTTTTTGACGAATTATTCGTTACGAAAAAATAGTCCAATTGTTCATTTTGTAGTTGATGAATAAAACGGACAGCTGAATCAATTCCCTTTTTCCCGCGATAAACGGTTCCGTCTAAATCAAAACAATAGGCTTTATACTTCTTCATTCAGCATTCTCCGGTAAAAATGCCGAAACCGGACCAAGATCGTTTTCTAAATAGCTCGTTACAAGTGGTGAGAACTGTTTAATCGCCTCTAAATTGTTTGTAAGCACACTTTGGACAAGTTCGTTGTCTACCTGAACAAATTCTCTTACTAACATTTTACGCAAGCCTACAACCTCTTTAAAAGGCTTTTCCATCTCAGTAGTAATCACTTTTTCATCCAGTAGTATATCAATAATATCTTCATAGCTGCCTGGGTCACGCATAATAAACCCATCGATGATTAAGTTCCCAACATCCATCAAGGCTTCCATTGTATTGTGACCAATACGTTGTAAAGCTAGAGCTGTAATATCATTTTGTAACCAATTCTCTTCTTTTTCAAAAATTGAAATTAACTCGTCCAGATGTTTTAAAGTTACTGAAATTTTATTACGATCTACAAAATACATAAATGGTTCCCCCATTATTTAAAGTTGATAGTTATTTCTCTTATATAGTAACATATTCTATAGAATTGGAAGGAGTCCTATACAATATGGAGCGTTTTTTCTTATATGATGATGTAGAAGAGTCAAAAACAAGATTTGTCAGCTTTACTGGCAAAAAATTGCGATATGATTTAGCCATTATGCAATCCTCTCGTTTTTTTGGTAAAGTATTAGTTTTAGATATGCAAATGGGTCGCTTTGCCATCATTGGTCCTGATGATGTAGAAGAACCTGGCTACTTAGAGCATGTCTTCAATAAAACCGAAGAAGAAGCAGAGGATTTACGCGATTATTTAAACGAATTATTAGCATAGAAAAAGGACACTTGATGTAAATTCATCGAGTGTCCTTTTTTCTCCTATTCAGGTTCAGTAACTTTTTTTGCTTGCACAGTTTTTTTCAAAGGGGTACAAACTGTGATAAATAAAGCAATTACCGCCAAAATCGTCATGAAATAATATGCATCACTTGAAGCAAAAATGGAAGACAATGCATTAATTCCTTCAGTCGTACCTTGAGCAGTTAGATTTACTGCATAGTCTGTTTGTTTGGCTGTATAAATTGTTACAATAACTGCTGTACCAATCGCCCCTGCAATTTGGCGAACAGTATTATTTACTGCAGTACCATGTGTAACTAGCTCTTTCGGTAAAGCATTCAGTCCTGCCGTATTCAATGGCATTGTTATAAAGCTCAAACCGATACGCAAGAAAATCGTACGAATCATTAAGAATGTAAAGGTTGTTGTTTCACTTAAATCAGTGACAACCCACATTGAAGGTATGACAAAAAGTAAACCGATAATGAATAAGGGCTTTGCACCGTATCGGTCAAACAATTTCCCAGTAACTGGCGATAACAACGCGTTGATAATGGCCCCAGGTAGCAATAATAGACCCGCATCAAATGCAGTAAATCCTCGACCATTTTGCAAATAGATTGGCAATAAAATCATATCCGCATATAACATCATTGTTACAATAATGTTAATAAGGGACGTCATCGTAAAAATTTTATTTTGAAACACACGTACATCTAAGAATGGATCATTTGCTCGTAGCTGACGAATCGTAAAGAACATTAACACGATTACCCCACCGATGATTTCACTCAATACCCATGCATCGTCCCAACCATGACCACCTGCATTACTAAATCCATATAATACGAGCCCAAATCCTATTGTTGAAAGAATCACACTGAATACATCCAGTTCCGTTTTTGCTCCTTCAGTTACATTAACTAAAAACTTCACTGCTAGCAGAATGACAATGAAAACAAGAGGAATTATGCCAATGAATAACCAACGCCATGACACATATTCAATTATGAAACCCGATAATGTAGGTGCAATGGCTGGTGCAAAAATCATTGCGATCCCTATCAGTCCCATTGCACTTCCTCGTTTTTCAGCCGGGAAGATAACCATGACGATACTCATCATCAAAGGCATAATTATCCCTGCTCCAGCTGCTTGTATCATACGTCCCGTTAACAAAATTGAAAAATTAGGTGCAACAGCACAAAAAACTGATCCGATTAATAATAATAGCATCGAGCTAATAAATAACTGACGTGTTGAAAAACGCTTCATTAAAAAAGCCGTTACCGGAATTAATACCCCGTTAACGAGCATGAAACCTGTTGCCAACCATTGTACAGTTGTCCCATTAACGCTGAACACATCCATAAATTTACTTAGGGCAACGTTTAAAATGGTTTGATTTAAAATGGAGATAAAACCTCCAAGTAATAACACGAAAAGTAATACTTTCTTATTTATTTGTTGACTCATAGTTACCAATAGACCTCCCTTTACTTTATCAACACAGTGACGATAAAATGAATTTTAGCAACTTTTATATCAAGAAACCACCAACAGTTTTAAATAAACCGTCAACTATACAACACTTATTTAAAAATCGTTGATAAAGAACCGAGTTAATAGATAAAGGAAGGGTTTAAAATGTCATCAAAAAAAGAAGATCCACGTGCCATTCGTTCTAAACGTTTATTGAAAGAAGCCGTTATATCTATATTAATGGAAACACAGAGCCTACAGGAATTAACCGTTCAAAAAGTTACAGCAAGGGCTGAGTTAAATCGTGCCACATTCTACTTTCATTACTTAGATATGCGTGATTTGATGCGAAATGTTGTTTATGATATTTACGACGATCTGTCTATGAAATTATCACCATTGCTAGGTCTAGAGCGTGGAAATATGGAACACTTACTAACCTTTTTGGATTATTTTTATGAACATCGAAAATACCTTGCAGTGTTATTTGAAGAAAAAGCGTTCCAAAGAAAACTACACAATTTTATAATGGAATTCGTTCAAGCTCGTCGAGATGCACTAGCAATAGAGATGGATCGAGAAAACGTGTCAAAAGATATTATTGCTGCATCCATTCTTGGAATATTAATGTGGTGGATTCGTGATGGGAAAAATTATAGTTCTGAATACATTGCACAGCAAATGTCTGTATGGATTTTAAATAGGACATGACCTTCTCAACTGAAAGAAAACCACCGCGATCAGTTAATCGCGGTGGTTTTCTTTAGTTATCTCTGTATTTCAAAAAATACAATGAGTAGTTAACAAAATCAGTTTTCAACTTCCTCTGGAATATCTGGAACAGCTACTGCAACAGAATTAGATGACGACTCTAAATGTCTTGGCGCTTTTCCTGTTTTTCTTAAGATAAAGTAGGCACAGCCGAAGTTACAATACTCGTATAAATAATCTTCAAAAGTACTTATTCTCGTATCAAAGGTTGCTTTTTGATTTTTGTCTTCAAAAAAACCTTTTAAACGAAGCTGACCATATCCCCAATCGCCAACGATATAATCATATTTATTTAGGATATCAGAATATCTCGCTAAGAAAGCATCCTCTTTGAAACCCTCTCGGACATTTTCGATAATTTCATAAGTGTATCCTTCTGCTATAATCATCGAAATTCCCCCTATCTTTAAATCCTGTAAATTATTAGATTTATACTTCTTCTGCTTGTAATTGTCTTGCTTTAGTTGCCTCATTTACCTGCTCGTCCGCATGATAGCTACTACGAACTAATGGACCAGCTTGACAATGTTTGAAACCTTTTTCCATCGCAATATTACGAAGTTTTCCAAATTCTATTGGCGTATAGTATTTTTTAACAGGTAAATGTTTTTTCGATGGTTGTAGATATTGACCAATAGTCATGATATCCACATTGTTTGCTCTTAGATCATCCATAACTTCTATGATTTCATCCCATTCTTCACCTAAGCCAATCATAAGAGAAGATTTCGTTGGGATGTCTGGTTGCATTTCTTTTGCTCTTCTTAAGAATTCAAGTGAACGATCATATTTTGCACGCGCACGAACCCTTGGAGTTAGTCGACGAACCGTTTCGATATTATGGTTTAGAATATCTGGTCTTGCATCCATTAACAACTTTAAGTTTTCTTCCAATCCACCTAAATCAGAAGGAAGTACTTCGACAGAAGTTTGAGGTGTCTTACGTCGAATTGCTCGAACCGTTTCAGCTAATACGCCGGCTCCACCATCTTTCAGGTCATCACGAGCAACCATTGTTATGACAACATGTTTTAAGTTCATTATTTCAACAGAATCTGCAACACGTTCTGGCTCAGCTAAATCCAATTCATTTGGTAGACCTGTCTTAACCGCACAAAAACGACATGCACGGGTACAAACATCTCCAAGAATCATCATAGTCGCTGTTCTTCTTTCACCCCAGCATTCATGAATATTTGGACAACGTGCTTCCTCGCAAACTGTGTGCAAGTTCTTCTCACGCATTAGTTTCTTTAAGCCTTTATATTCATCGTTCGTATTGAGTTTTATTTTTAACCATTCGGGTTTTCGTAGGATTTGCTCTTTCTCGTTAGCAGGTTTACTTGTCATTACTATTCATCCCCTATCAATAATAGAAAGCTTTGCTTATCTAAAAGAACTATAGTGATAAGCCTTCGTTGCACTTTGCAAGACTAGGAAAGTTCTATACTTTCTAATCTGCTAAACAAAAATATACATACTGATGTCAATGTAACACATTATCTCAATCGAAAACAACTAACTTTCGCTAAGTTTAATGAGAAAAGACTTATCATGTGCAGTTTCCCGCTAATTTGAAGGGACTGGTACCTCAATGGAAGGCTGTGCTCCATCCCCACCATTTGTATAAATGTGAGGGACCTGGCCACGAACCAAGCCGATTGCAACTGGAATTGTTTGCTCTACTGTAGATTGTTGGCTGGCAAATGGAATAATAATTTGAACATTCACCTGCAGATCAATATTTACTTCCACTAGTGCATTATTTATCCCGAACTCTTTAAAGGATGTAGAAACGTTACTCGCAACATTTCCAATGATATGAAAACGAATTGGAATTCTAGGACCTAGATTTCCTAGTAGTGGGAGGTTAAGGGCTTGGGCAACCGGTACAAAAAAAACAATCCCATCCCCTTTTTGAATTTCACTTACATCATATTCCACATTTTCAAGATCTGGTAATTGGGATAAATCTCCCTGTTCCGCTAATTCTAAATGTTCCTTAACTAACGCGGTTGTTTCGGCTCGAACTTGATTGATAATTTCTGTATTAAATTTTGTCGTCACCATATAGTCTGACTCGGAAGGTAAGTCCTCTATTATTTCATTTACATCTAATACGCTTGATGTTCTCGAATTAATGGCTTTACTTACGACATGAGCTGCAATTTTATTCGTTTGTACTTCTGCATAATCAACATACGTTGGCATTAACCGAGCATTCAATATGTATAGGAATGCAAAAATCCCAATGGCAAAACTAACCGCGAACAGCACAAACCGATTGGACAATCTGCGCTTTTTAAAATTCTGTTTCTTCCCTACAGATAACATCATTCTCTTTGGTCGTCGAGAAAACAAAAAATCTCCTCCTGCTCCAATTTATGAACAGGAGAAGATAACTATTCAACTTCCAATATATATTCCGTTTCAACTTTTTCAATTGCTATATTGGGTTCTTCAATCAAATTAAGTTGATATGTAGTATTTAATAATTGATTATTTTCTTCAAAAATGCGCAAACAAGGTAACGCTGCATCATCATCGTTTTGCTTCGAAACAACTCCACGTCGCCCATCAGATAATAGTAAAATGCTTCCGTTTGGATAATGGACAACACTCTTTTTCAATGCGTCGACTACTTTGGCATCAAACATCGTCCCTCTCCCCGCCTCGATAATTTCGATTCCTTGAGAAGGAATCATTTTTTTTCGATATACTCGATTTGAAGTAACGGCGTCAAATACATCAGCAACTGCAATGACTTTCGCAAATGGATGGATTTCATAATCTACTAGTGCTCTCGGGTAGCCACTACCATCAATTCTTTCATGATGCTGGAATGCACAATGAGCAACGAGTAACGATACAGTATGTAAATTTCTTAAAATATCAAATCCTGATCGTGCATGCTGTTTCATCGTTTCAAATTCTTCGTTTGTTAAACGACCTGGTTTAAATAAAATCTCTGAAGGTGTCACCATTTTACCTACATCATGCAAGATGGCACCAATTCCGATTGTTCTTAAGTCACTCTCTGAATAGCCCATTTCTTTTGCGATCGCAAGTGAATAAAGTGTCACTTGAAATGAATGTTGGTAAATATAATCGTCGTACAGCAATGTGTCTGACAAGATCATTAAAATTTCTTCATTATTAAGAATGGAATCTAGTAAATTATCCACAAGATTTCCAATTTCTTTTGTTTGTTTTTCGATGACCAGCGATGCGGATTTTTGATCTAAACCCTTTATTTTATTGAAGGCGTTGGTAATTTGTTTGATAGCTTTTTTTCGAACAGCTATAGGGACTGTTTCTTCAATTTCAATCCCTTGCGATATTTTGTCTTCAATATACACATATTGAATGTCTAACTGTTTTAATCTACTAATAAGTCCATCTGTAACAACGACATCCTTTTGAATTAGAGGAAGCCCTGCCTCATTCAAAATTTGTCTACCGATTACCATTCCTGTTTTAAGCACATTGATTGATATTAAACGCATTCATTTTTACCTCAATTCCTGTGTTTGAAAGTACATTCTAACGATAATTATAATGAATTAAACTAACCTTTTACCATATTCAATTAAGATATCTCTTAAGAATAAAGGCAAAAAATATTTTTTCTTAGCATATTTAAAATTGGGAAAGAAATATCCAAAAGTAAACATATCCAACGTGGCTAGTTTATAATTTTTCTCTATATCTACAACTTCATTATTTACAAGAAGCTCTCTCTGTTTATTCATTGAAAATTCATAAGTGAGCATTTTACCGAAAATGGACCCTCTAAATCCTAGCCCCTTTAACTCTAATAGTGGCCATTTTTCATTTTGGGCTTGTAGATAAACTTCTTTTAATTCTTTTCCTGATAATTCAATAACACATATATTTATCGGATGAGGTAAGATTTTATGAATATCATAATTGGTAATTGTTCCTTTTTTAAGACAATCCAGAAAAATCCCTGCATTGAACATAGTACAGTCGGCTTTCGTAAAATCAAGTACAGCCTCAGCAAAAAACTTGGCTAGCTGTGAATAATGAAACCATTCTTTATTATAGTTTTTATTCGTTTGGAAAATTGGTGTTTGCAAGAGCTGCTTTCCTTGTTCAGTGAGTTTTGCCTGGAATAATGCTTCTCCTTCTGTTTCTGGTAGGATGGCATTTTCTATAACCTCTTCCTTTTTCTTTAGTAAAGTTCTAGTAGTATGATCAAATTGAAGGGTCAAATGACCTGTATACATCCCAAATTTGCCGCAACCTGTTAACAATACGTTATTAACTACTTTTCCTTCTTCCAACAAATGATGTGTATGTGATCCGAAAATGACATCTATACTGGGACACTCATCTGCTAGTAATTCATCTTCTGAGAGTCCTAGGTGGGACAAGCATACGAGTATATCTACCTGTTCTTTTAATAGATTTGCCGAGTGTACTAGTGCTTCACGTGGCTCAGTAATATGCCAGTTTAACTCTTTATAAAAGACATCAAAAAAAGCGGTTGCTCCAATAACTCCAATCTTTGTTCCATATTTAGTTTGTAAAATAGTATGAGGTTTTAGCCATTCGGGTCTACTTCCTGTCATGGGCTCGATATTTCCGACAACCACCTCGAAATTTGCCTCATTATAGAGCTCATGTAATTCTTCATAGGCTAAAGTAATTCCCTCATTATTGCCTATCGTAACTACATCATATTCGGCATCGTTTAATAATCGGACATTGCCTTTACCAAGAGTGGCTTCTGAATATATATTAGATCGGTCGAGATGATCGCCAATATCAAATAAAAAGCTTGGCTCCCCTGCTCTTGAAAATTCCAAACGTTGGGTTTTAATAAACTCCTGCATTCTTTGCCAATATTCGAAATGGCTATGTATATCATTGGTGTGGAAAATATGAATTGTCTCAAGCAAACAGATCACCTCCTAAAAAATACTATTATACGCTTTCCTAGTTAACCAAAATTCGCAGCAAGTTAAAGCAGTCCCTCTATGATGGAGCGGATACCTATTAAGAACATAACAATTTGTAATACTAGGACAATTGTTTTTGACTGCATTCGTTTATTTAAAGCTGCACCAACTTTTGCCCCAATGTATGCACCTACAATAACTGGGATGGTATAGATCCAAGGTACATTCCCTAAATATATATGGCTTGCAGAATTGACGATTGAGGATAAAAACACATTGAACATGGATGTTGCAACTGCGATATGCGGTGGAAACAAGAATAATAAGACCATTGCGGGTACAAGTAATGAACCTCCGCCAATGCCAAATAGCCCAGACACCATACCTACTACAAAGGTAAACAAAACTGCAAACCAAATTGGATAGCCATAAACAAACTCATTTCCCTCTTGATCGATAAATTGCGTATTCTTTCCATGTTCAACAAACCATTGAATCGGTCTTAATTTATCTCGAATAAATAATAATATTGATAAAAGCACTAGAAATATCCCAAAATATAAGTTAAATGAAGGCAAATCTAAGCCTTTGTTTAACCATGCACCTACCATAGTACCTGGGATACTGCCTATGAAAAAGATAAAGCCACTTTTAAAATCGACTTGTTTATTTTTCATATAGGAGAGTGTTGAAGAAAGTCCTATAAAGATCATCATCACAACAGATAATCCAACTACACTTTGTGGCGTTATCTCTGGAAAATAACCAAGATTAATGCCGACGAACAATGTCGCGGGGATTAAAATAACCCCACCGCCCAACCCTACAAGGGAACCTAATATACCTGATGCTAAGGCAATGATTGCCAGTAATACATACTCCATCAAAACTCTCCTTCAAAGAAATCGAGCTGCTTTGGGGAAAGTCCATCAAAGTCAAGGTCTAACATTCGTTGTAAGGCTTTCGCATTATCTGCTGCATGATGCCCCGAATTATTATTAAAAAGGACATATACCTCCTTACAAAGCTGCTCTAAATTTCGAATTTTATTTGCCATATCTGTTAGCTCTTCTTTGTTATAGTCATACAGAAATCGTACCTCTCTCCAATTTTCCGTAGATCCTGAATTACGCCATCCATATACGTTTCTACCATGTATTCTAACTAGAGACTTGTCATGTGTTGCTTCTGCGACAAAGGGGACCGAACCTACGCCGGCTTGAGGTTCATCACAAACAGTGTGTATGAATCCAAGGTCTCTTAGGAATTGAATGGTTTCATGCTTTCTTTCCTCGCTATACCAAGTTCTGTTTCGAAATTCAATTGCAATTGGAAAGTCTTCAAGCTGCTGTTTAACATAACGGATATAGTTTACATTTTTCACCGAGCAATCAAACCAAGGTGGAAACTGTACTAATATCATCGCCAATTTATTGGCATTTTGAAAAGCACGCGCACATTGTCGGAAGGCATCAAACATTTCACTGCGTGTTTCATAAGGATTGTCATCTCTTAAATGCCCTGTCATCCCTTGATAGGTTTTTACAATAAATCGAAAGGAATCCGGTGTTTCATTGACCCATTTTTCAATATTTTGCAGGGATGGAATGGCATAAAAAGATGTATCTAGCTCAACTATTGGAAAGTGGCTACTATAATCAAAAAGCTTATCGCGCCGAGTTGAATTTGTACGATAAATAGAAGGATGATCTCCCCATCCTGTTAAACCAATTTTTATCATATTCTATTCCTCTATTTTACCTTATTTTCATTTTCTTTATGTATTATCCATGTATTCTCTAATTAAAGTATAAACGATTTAACTTAGAAAATCACAGCTCAACCAATAGTGAAAAAAATCCTTTTGCTTATTGCGAAAGTTAAAAAATGTACCTTCTTTATAAAAAAAAGTTCGATTACGCGAAGGGGCGTTAACCGAACTTTTTTTAAAATTACCTATTTTAATTAGACCGGAATCTCATTTACTTAAACGTATTTTTTCACTTTTTTCGATTTGTACAACATTGTCATCATGAACCACAAGGGTAATGGAACCATAACTCATTGTTGTCAGCATTTTCTCTATATTTTTTAAAACTAATTGGACATTTTCATGTTTCTTACTCATTCACATCTTCCCTTCCCTGAAGTATATAACTTTATTGGCTCTTAATTACAGTATCCCTATTAAATTACTATGTTATTAAAAAATATAATGGGCTAATTAATCTGTTTTATTTTATAAGATTCAATTTTTTGTAATTCATTGTTTAAACGGTTTAGGACCACATCTTGAATCTTATACTCCCCGCTTCCTAATCTTTCTACCTGTTGATCGAGGACAAAGACAGTATTTAGTATTTCTGTAGCACCTAATACAGACAAAACGGGCTTCAGTGAATACTCAACTGCTAACAAATGTCCGATTGAACCTCCTATGGCTATTGGTACAATTGTTTTATTTTCTAGACCTTTTTGAGGGATTAAGTCTAAGTAGGTTTTCAGTATTCCGGTATAAGATGCTTTAAAGATAGGTGTAAGAATAAATACAATTTCTGCATCTGTCACTTTCTTATTTGCTATTGCAATTTCTTCACTTGAAAAATTAGCAGTTATTAAATCGTCTGCAGGCAATTCATGTATATAAATCGATTCTGCTGAAATTCCTGCTACTTCTAGATAGTTTTCAATATATTCATGAATACCTGTTAATCGTGATGCTCTCTTATTATTTCCATTTATTAATACTGCTTGAACCATTTGCAATCACTCCTTCAAATGAAATATTGAACTAAAAAACAAAAGACTACATCCTCTTTTTGGAAGATGTAGCCTTTAGTGGTCTAATCAGCTAATGAATATGCAGTTTTTTGATTTAGTTTATATTTAATACCTAAAAAATCAATAATTAAAACCGATAATTCTTATAAGAATAGTTTACTATTTAATAATAGGAAGTCAATATTTTTTTGTAATAATTGGAAGCTTCGAATAACAAACTAACACCAATCCTATTTCGCATATGGATTAAATTCATTAGTATATAAATCTTTTGCAGAAATCTTTCCTGCTTCAAGCTCTCCATTTTTTATAAGCCAATCAATCCATATACTATATTCTGATTCTTTTATAAGGCCGCCTTTTTCAGCAATACCTGAACTTTTCCAAAACCTCATATAGTCTGTTGTTTGGTTGCCCTCTCGCTTACTAATAATTTTCTCAAAACGTGCAATTACATCCTTTGCTGGTTTCATTTGTGCCCAGTCAATTGCCTTGGCAACCCCTTCAGTAAATGTCTTAACAGTCGTTGGGTTTTCTTTAATATATTTTACTGTGAAGAAATAATCTCCTGCTGTAAATTCTCCTCCAAATACATCTATATCTCTAAATAGTTCTGTAATCTCTCCACGTTCCAATGCCAAGTCCCTTCCTATACCGCTCAGCTGTACCGCATCAAGTTGATTATTCCTTAATGATTGCTCCGCATTCGAACTAGGAATTGTAACCAGCTGAACTTCGGCAATTTCTTCCTCAGTCAAATTATTTTGACGTAGAAAATCCTTGATAACAAACTCTGCGTGTGCTCCTAATGTATTGACTCCAATCTTTTTACCAATTAAGTCTTTCGCGGATTGTATGCCGGAATCTTCTAATACATAAACACCCATATAAGTATATTCATCACTACCATATGATCCAACGACAGACTTTAGCTTTGCCCCTTTCGAAACAGCCTTTACAATGGCTCCATTAAATGCTGAACCAAAATCTATTTCACCAGTTCCTGTTAATTGAATACTCTCTGGCCCCCCAGAACCGGTACCAATATCCTCTAAAGTAAGATCACCTAGATATCCTAAATCAGCAGCTAATTCAGGGTAACTTACAGTACTTGGAGTACCTTGATATTGCAATACTTTATCTTCTCCTTTTTGTGCAGAAGCTCCACCAGCCTTAGAAGAACAACCAACTAGAAGGCCACCAATTAGCATTGAAACTAAGATAAATAATGCCCTTTTTGTATTCTTTTCCATAGTTACTCTCCTCTTATTTATGCATTTTGAGATTGTTTTTTACTTGGATTTATTGGTACAGCTAGCCCTAGATTCTCACGCAAGGTAGTACCTTCATATTCTGTACGGAATAAACCTCGTTGTTGTAGTTCCGGGATAACTAAATTAACGATATCATTTAGTCCTTCTGGGAAAGTTGGTGGCATAATATTAAAACCATCTGCACCATCATTTAAAAACCATTCTTCAAGTTGATCTGCTATTTGTTTAGGCGTCCCAACAATTTCTCGATGCCCACGTGCGCCAGCAATATGTTCATATAGTTCGCGCAAAGTCTTTAAATTTTCACGTTCGGCAATAGCTCTAACTATATTTGCTCGAATTTGAGGATTCGTTTTATCTTCAATTTCTGTATTTTCTTGAGGGATTGGATCATTCGGGTTAGAACCTCTAACATCAATTCCTAAAAATGCGGACAAATAAGCCAATCCCGTTTCAGGTAATATAAAGCTATTTAATTGTTTGCGTTTTAAGATGGCTTCTTCTTCTGTTTTAGCCACCGTGATGAATACACCAGGCATAATTTTTAAATCCTCTTCCTGCCGACCGTATTTAGCAAGACGTCCTTTTACATCTCGATAGAATTTTTGTGCATCCTCTAATGTTTGCCATGCTGTAAAAATAACTTCAGCAGATTTAGCAGCTAATTCTTTTCCGGCTTCAGAAGAACCCGCCTGCACAATGACTGGATGTCCTTGCGGTGTTGATGGGGTATCCAATGTACCTTGTAATTTAAACCATTTGCCTTCATGATTCACTGGGCTAACCTTTTCAATGTTTAAGAATTGACCTTTTTCCTTGTCGACAACCAATGCCTCCCCATCAATCGAGAACCATAATTTTTTCACCACATCCAGAAATTCATCTGCACGTTCATATCTGTCAGCATGGGCTAAATGCTTCTCCTTTCCGAATAATAGGGATTCAAAATTATTGTTAGAAGTAACAACATTCCAGGCTGCCCTACCACCTGACAAATGATCAATTGCAGCAAATCTGCGGGCTACATGGAATGGTTCATTATAAGTTGTTGTTAATGTAGCCGTTAATCCTATTTTGTTGGTTACCGCTGCAAGTGCAGAAATAATAATCAAAGGATCCAGTTTAATACCAGATGGCGCATTTTCTGCAATAGGAGTGCCAAATACATCTGCGAAGAAAATCGTATCAAACTTCCCACGCTCTGCAATCCTGGCTAATTCAACCAAATAGTCTAATTCCAAAATACGTTCTGACTCTGTCCCTTCATAACGCCAACTCGCAACGTGCTGACCAGGTAAATTAATAAACGCTCCTAGTTTCATTTGTTTTTTTACCACAAATATCCCTCTTTTCTTATATATTTAGTAAGAATTATTCCATAGATAAATTAGCTCTAATTATTCATTAGGATTCGGCTTCCATCTTGAAAATCTCTTCTCTAATTTACCTAACCCAAAATTTACGAATAATCCTAATACTGAGATTGATAGTATGCCTGCGTACATTTCAGGAATCAAGAAATTATATTGAGCATACGTAATGAAATAACCTAATCCTTCTTTCGCACCAATCATTTCAGCTGCAATCAAAACTAGAATACATCCCGTTCCTGCCATTCGAATTCCGGTAAACATTGTTGGTACCGAAGCCGGTAAAATTACCTTTGTAAATAATTTAATCGATGATACATTCATCGAACTAGCAGACTTGATAAGTAATGGATCAACATTCTTTACAGCAGCAATCGTATTCAATAGAATCGGGAAAGTACAGGCATAAAAAACAATTGAAACTTTAGATATTTCGCCGATTCCAAGTAATAACATGAAAACCGGGAGTAATGCTAATGTCGCAGTATTACGAAAAACTTCAAACGCCGGGTTTAATAAATCTCTTGCCAGTGGATACCACCCTATTAGTAAGCCAAGCGGAATCGCGATTACTAAAGCTAGTATAAATCCGATAGTTGAACGTTTAATACTTGCAGAAAAATGATTCCATAATTCTCCAGAAGCAATCATCTCCCACCAAGCTCCGAACACCTCCGTAAGAGCCGGGAAAAATGCTCGATCAACTATCCCGATCCGAGGAGCAATCTCCCAAATCAGAGCTAAGACAATCAACACAATTGACTTCTTAATGAGTTTTTGTACTACGTAAAAACTCGTAATCTCTGATCTTTGTTTCGATTTTTTTGACTTTACTAAATGTTTCCCTATTGAAACCATCTCTTGCCCTCCGTGTTCAAATATTTGCACCGATAAATTCAGGTTCATGTAGTAAGCTCCATATTTCATGACGTGCTTTTACAAATTCGGATGTAGAATGTAGATCTGAATCTTCTAATCTATTTTTTAATGGAATCTCTACAATTTTTTTTACTGTTCCAGGATTAGGTGACAATACTACTACTCGTTGACCAAGATATACGGCTTCATCAATCCCGTGCGTGATAAAGATAATCGTCTTTCCTGTTTTTTCCCATATACGAAGCAATTCACTTTGTAAGGTTTCTCGAGTTTGTGCATCCAAAGCAGCAAAGGGTTCATCCATTAGCAATACATCTGGATTAAAAGCAAGACTTCTTGCAATGGCAACTCGTTGCTTCATCCCGCCGGATAACTCGTGGGGATAACGATCCGCAAACTTCTTTAATCCTACTAAATCTAAATAATAATCTGCTAGCTCCTTACGCTCGTTTTTGACCACCCCTTTTGCTTCTAATCCAAATTCAATATTGCCTCGAGCTGTCTTCCAGGGGAACAAGGCATATTGTTGAAAAACTGTTCCTCTATCCAAACCTGGGCCTGTAATTTCTTTGCCATCAATTAAGATTCGACCACGGGTAGGTGCCGTTAATCCACCAAGTAAGTCAAGTAAAGTAGATTTCCCACATCCACTGGGACCTACAAGGGTAATAAACTCTCCTTCGTTAACAACAAAATCTATTTCCTCTACTGCTGTAAATTCTTTTTTACCACGTTTACTTTTTTCATCACGGATAGTAAATATTTTTGAAACACGTTCAAAACGAATTTTTTCAATTGCTGGCATAACCCTCACTCCTTCACTCATTATCCTTTATCAGACTTTTCTTACTAGTTTAATGGGGTTAAAACATCTAAAAGATTAAATAAATTTATTTCCTCCCTTCATGTAGTGTAGTTATTAAAAAAACTCACACTGCAACGTTTTAGTTACGATGTGAGCTTCTGGTATGTCCAGTCAGCAAAAGAAAATTTTCTTGCCAATCATTGTAGTTTTCTTATTCATGTTGATAAAAAAAACCGCAGTTTTAATCATTCGATTAAAAGAGCGGCTTTTAGTTGACTAATCAGCACGTATTCACTTAAATACCTATTAAGTTTATAAGATTAATTATATATACCCAATATCAATTGTCAATAATTAATATTAATTCTTTTTTTTCCATTTATCTAATGGATTTGTATCCTTTCCATTGTTTGATTCCAATAATCTTCTAGTTTTTTTGATAATCCACCAGGTCCAAATTTTACGTCTGTCTCTTAAGAATTAGAAAACGACATAAACTGGATTATCATCATTCTTCAATCTAATATATTAATAATCCCATTATCGTAAAACCAACTATCAATTGTATTGAAAATTCCTTTATTAATAGAAAATTGCTGTTGGCAATATCGAGAAAATTCTAAATCTGGTAAGTTCAATAGTTGCATAAATCGATTCACAACGGTACCTCCCTACAGCCCCTTTTATTTAATAAGATTTTTTCGAGTAAAAAGTTCATCTGCTTGTAATTGAGAAATCAAATCCTGCAAATTTTTAAACTTTTTCTCATTACGAATCTCCAGGCAAATTTCGATGGTTAAATATTCATCATAAATGTATTCAGCAAAATCTAATATATGAACTTCATAAGTTTTATGTTGCCCATCCTTAAAAGTTGGACGGTACCCGACATTTAATATTCCTAAATACTTTTTTGTATTATGATAGACGTATACACCATATACACCATTTTCTATTGTAAAACCTGCTACTAAATTCAAATTTGCTGTTGGAAAACCTATTGTTCTTCCTAATTGTTTTCCTCTTTCAACCATACCCACAACCAAATTAAATCTATTTTGATTTAATGCGTTCATGCTAACCTCCATAATTAAATACATAGGTTTTGAGATACTAAGAAAAAACCGCATTTTCTTTCAAAAATTTAAAAGCTCATAAAACTCCAAATTGAAAGGAGCTTTATGAGCTTCTGGTCTGACCAGTCAGCAACTCGGTACATAAAAAAATTTCATAGTAATAATCTACCTACTTTTTATATCGAAAAATCCTCTGGAATAAACACTCTCAGCTGTTTTGGACGGATATAGACAGTGTCTCCATTTTTTATCTCCAATTCTTTATAATGTTCTTTGGGTATTTCGGCTTCTAAATATTCATCAACGTCTTCACGCTTTAATTCAATTTGTACAACCGGTCCTACCATATGCGTATGCACAATTTTCGCCGCAACGGTTTCATTATTTAACTGTTCTTTTTCAATTTGAATATCATGTGGACGAACATATCCTACAGCATCATCATGTGAATCTAAATAAGTTGGAACATCAATTTCAAATTGACCTTGAGTAAGCTTCCCTTTATGCAAACGTCCTCTAAATAAATTTACATTCCCTAAGAAATCATAGACAAAAGGACTATTCGGATGCTCATATACTTCCTCTGGTGTACCAACTTGTTCAATTTTCCCGTTATTCATAACGATAATTCGATTGGCAACATCAAGTGCCTCTTCCTGATCGTGTGTCACGAAAATACTTGTTACATGGAATTCATTGTGTAATTTACGCAGCCAGCGACGAAGCTCTTTTCGAACCTTTGCATCCAGGGCACCAAAGGGTTCATCCAATAACAAAACTTTTGGTTCTACTGCTAATGCTCGAGCAAGGGCAACACGCTGACGTTGACCACCAGATAGTTGAGAAGGATATCGATCTGCAAAATTATCTAGCTTCACCAGCGCCAAAAGATCCGTCACTTTCTTTTTAATCTCATCTTTAGTTGGTCGAGTTTTGCGCGGACGTACTTTTAGTCCATATGCCACATTATCAAACACCGTCATATGTCTAAACAAAGCATAATGCTGGAATACAAACCCCACTTTTCTTTCCTTCGGGCTTACATTGGTAATATTCTGTCCGTCGAACAAAATTGCCCCTTCATCTAGTCCTTCCAACCCTGCCAGTATTCGTAATAGGGTTGTTTTGCCCGAACCCGATGGACCTAAAAGTGCAATTAGTTCCCCCGATTCGATATCAATTGAAATATCCTGTAACGCCTGAAACGAACCGAAATCCTTTGAAACATTTTGAATTTGAATACTCATCTTTAAACCTCCCTATACGTCTTTTGCTTTCCACTCAATAAAATTTTTAATAATGATTGTAATAATTGCTAAAATGGACATGAGTGAAGCAACCGCAAATGCTGCAGTAAATTGATATTCGTTATATAAAATTTCGATATGCAATGGCATCGTATTTGTCATTCCACGAATATGGCCAGATACAACCGATACAGCGCCAAATTCTCCAATTGTCCGAGCATTACATAAAATCAAACCGTACAATAAACCCCATTTAATATTTGGCAGTGTCACTAAGAAAAACGTCTTCCATCCACTTGCCCCCAAGGAAATCGAAGCTTCTTCCTCCGTGATTCCCTGCATTTGCATCAATGGAATAAGCTCCCTTGCTACAAAAGGGAATGTAACGAAAATCGTTGCGATGACTATGCCTGGCAATGCAAAAACGATTTTTATATCATTTTGAAATAACCAATCACCTAAAAGACCTTGAGCACCGAATAATAAGATAAAAACTACCCCTGCTATGACCGGCGAAACTGCAAACGGTAAATCGATCAAAGTAATAAGTATGTTTTTACCCTTAAAAGAAAATTTCGTAATTGCCCATGCGGCAATGACTCCAAAAATCGCATTTAGAGGAACAACGATTAATACTACTGTCAAGGTTAGTTTAATAGCTGCTAGTGCATCTGGATCTGTAATGGAGGCTACATAAGTCGCCCAACCTTTTTCTAGGGCTGTGACAAAAATTGACACTAAGGGTAATATTAAAAAAAGTGCTAGAAAAACAAGTGAAATCGTGATTAACGACCATTTTACAAATGCTGATTCCTGTAGAGCGTAGGACTTCGTGGCTCCATGGCTGACTGTTAACTTAGTCTTTTGTTCAACTTCTAAATTTTTTGTCATGGCAATCCTCCTTAATGCAGATTAAATTTACGATTCGTATACCATTGAATGATGTTAATCAGCAGCAATAAGGCAAAGGATGTAACAAGCATTACAGTTGCAATTGCTGTAGCCCCAACATAATCGTACTGTTCTAGTTTCGTCATTATTATCAATGGCGTAATTTCTGTTTTCATCGGCATATTTCCCGCTATAAATACAACCGATCCATATTCGCCTAGAGAACGTGCAAATGCTAAAGAAAAGCCAGTAATAATAGCTGGCAGCAGCTCTGGGAAAATTACCTTCGAAAAGGTCTGAAGACGAGTGGCACCAAGACTTGCAGAAGCTTCTTCTATTTCACTGTTAAGATTTTGCAACACCGGCTGTACAGTTCTTACGACAAATGGCAAACCTATAAAAGTAAGAGCTATGATGATCCCAAGTGGTGTAAATGCAATTTTGAAATCAAAAAACTGTCCTACCCATCCATTTGGTGAATATAACGTGGCAAGAGCTATACCAGCAACTGCTGTTGGTAAAGCAAATGGAAGATCTACTAAACCATCTACTATTCTCTTCCCAGGAAACTGATAACGAACTAATACCCATGCAATTATCGTTCCAAAGATTACATTTACAAGACCAGCAACTAGTGCAGTACCAAAGCTTAGTTTATAGGATGCGACTGCACGAGGATGTGCGATTGTTTCCCAAAACTCACTCCAGCTCATTGATAAAGTATTAAAAAATACCATTGACAACGGAAGCAACACAATAATACTCAAATAGAGCATCGTGTACCCAAGTGTTAAGGTAAAGCCTGGTATAATTGTGTTCTTTTTACGTTTTTTTAATGTTAATTCCATATGTACCTCCTTTTAACCCAATGGATTCATTTCAAGTATGTGAAATGTAAGGAGATTTCCAAAATCGGAAGCCTCCTCGGATTTTCACTGGGGGGTTTCAACTTGAATGGTGGGATAGACCCACATTTTCCAAGCACTTCAGCTATTGATAAATTTCATCAAACGAACCACCATCTGAAAAATGTGTTTTTTGAGCTTCTTGCCACCCACCAAAGTCTTCAATTGTTATCAAATCTAAAGATTGGAATTGATCACTATATTTTTCCAGAATCTCTTCATTTCGTGGACGATAGTAATTCTTAGCGGCTATCTCCTGGCCCTCATCCGAATATAAGTATTCCAAATAGCCTTGTGCCACCTCCCGTGTCCCTTTCTTATCAACAACTTTGTCAACAATTGCAACAGGTGGTTCTGCTAAAATACTTATCGAAGGTGTTACAATTTCAAACTCATCCACACCTAATTCATTTATGGAAAGATAAGCTTCGTTTTCCCAAGCGATTAATACGTCACCAATTTCACGTTCAACAAATGTTGTTGTTGAACCCCTCGCACCGGAATCTAGAACTTCTACATTACCAAATAACTGTTTTATAAATTGCTTAATTTGTTTTTCATCACCATTAAACTTTTTATCTGCATAGCCCCATGCAGCCAGGTAATTCCATCTTGCCCCCCCACTTGTTTTTGGGTTTGGTGTAATAACCGACACATCATCTCGTACCAAGTCATCCCAGTCTTTAATTCCTTTAGGATTTCCTTTACGAACTAGGAATACCATTGTAGATGTATATGGAGAGGAATTATTCTCAAATTCCGTTTGCCAATCCTTGTTTAATAATTCGCGTTTTTGTGCAATCTCATCAATATCGTAAGCTAGTGCTAGAGTGACAACATCTGCCTCGAGCCCATCGATTACAGCTCGACCTTGTTTACCCGAACCGCCATGGGATTGTTTGAAAGTCACCTCTTCGCCGGTTTGTTCTTTCCAATGATTTGCAAATGCTTCATTGAATTCAGCATATAATTCACGTGTTGGATCATATGAAACATTTAATATCTCGACTTTCCCCTCGCTATTTGCCTGTTTGTCATCACCACATGCAGTTAAAAGCAAAGCTGCAGTAATTACACCAGCTAGTAATACAGATTTCTTATTTTTTCTCATCATTTCTCTCCCCCTTTAAAAAATAAAAAGGCTGCATACACTTCCTTTGAAAAGGAAATGGTGCAACCTTCAGTGTGTCTGATCGGTACATATTATTTGTGTATTTACGATTTGCTTGCTGTATTTGAAATATACATTAATCAAATTTTTCCGATAAGTCAACAAGGAATTTAAAGTTTTCTTAAAATTTTAATAACTGAAAATTTAATTTGACTATTTCTACAAAAATAGTATACTTTAAATCAAAGATCTATAGTCTTTGGAAATTTATTGGCATAGAATATAATACAATGCTGACTAGACAGACTAGAGGCGTTTTAATGTAACCTATTTTTTCTTTTGGGTTGTATTAAAACGCCTTATTTTATTTTAAGGAGGTACTTTATGCTAACTTACACTAGTTGGGACGAATCAACGTTTCAATTTGAAGTAGATGACGTCTATAAAGGTTCATTAAACGTTTTAGAATGGGCTTACTCTCACTACGGTGATGAAGTAGTGTATGCATGTAGCTTTGGTATTGAAGGTATCGTGTTAATCGATTTAATCTCTAAGGTAAAACCAAATGCGAAAATTATCTTTTTAGATACAGATGTTCATTTTAAGGAAACCTATGAAACAATTGAAAAAGTTAAACAAAATTATCCAAACCTGCAAATTGAACTAAAAAAACCTGCACTTACATTAGAGGAGCAAGCACAGCAATTTGGTCAGGAACTTTGGAAAACAAATCCAAACAAATGCTGTGAAATCCGAAAATTAACACCACTGCGAGAAACTTTAAGTGGTTCGAAGGCCTGGATTTCTGGATTACGCCGTGATCAATCAGATTCTCGTAAAAATACCGAGTTTATCAATAAAGATAATAAATTTGAATCAGTTAAAATTTGTCCTTTGATTCACTGGACTTGGAAAGATGTTTGGCGTTATGTTAGCAAACATAATTTAACGTACAATCCCCTTCATGACCAGGGATACCCAAGTATCGGCTGCTCACATTGTACAAAACCTGCCTTTACAATGGATGACTTGCGCTCCGGTAGATGGTCAGGTTCAAATAAAACAGAATGTGGTTTACACGATTAAAAGAAAAGCTGCAAGTGCTCGCACCTGCAGCTAGACATAGACTTAACTTTCAAATGCGTTAATCTCGTGTCGTAAAATTTTAAAAACTAGATTTGGAGGAATTAACAGATGAGCTTACAACCACACGGAGGAAAATTAGTACAAAATTATAGTCCAAATGTAACATACGAAAATTTAACAAAGGAAATTCAGCTTGATGCCATTGCATTAAGTGACCTTGAATTAATCGGAATTGGTGCCTACAGCCCTATCGATGGATTTTTGGCAAAAGAAGATTATGAAAATGTTGTACAAAATATGCGTCTAGCTTCTGGCATCGTTTGGAGTATTCCAATCGCTTTACCCGTTACTGAAGAGATTGCAGCAGCTTTAGAAATTGGTGAAAAAGTAAAGCTAACTTACAACGGTGAAGTATATGGACTAATCGAGGTTAATGATGTCTACACTCCTGACAAACAAATTGAAGCTCGTCTAGTTTATGGAACAGATGATTCAAACCATCCTGGTGTAAAGAAACTATTTGAACGACCATCAGTTTATGTTGGCGGTAAAACAACGTTAATTAAAAAATCAGAGAAGCAATTCCCTGCTTCTAGCTTTGAACCAAGTGAAACGAGAGCGATTTTTGCTGAAAAAGGCTGGAAAACAATCGTTGGATTCCAAACAAGAAATCCTGTTCACCGCGCCCATGAATATATCCAAAAAGTTGCATTAGAAACAGTGGACGGTCTATTTTTAAATCCATTAGTAGGAGAAACAAAATCCGATGATATTTCAGCGGAAATCAGAATGGAAAGCTATGAAGTATTACTAGATCAATATTATCCAAAAGAACGCGTACAGTTAGGCGTGTTCCTTGCCGCAATGCGTTATGCTGGACCAAGAGAAGCGATTTTCCACGCTCTTGTTCGGAAAAATTATGGATGCACACACTTTATTGTTGGTCGTGACCATGCAGGTGTTGGCGATTACTACGGCACATATGATGCTCAAATCATCTTTGAAAACTTTTCGCCAGAAGAAATTGGCATTACACCATTAAAATTTGAGCATAGCTTCTACTGCACAAGTTGTGAAGGTATGGCTACAACAAAAACTTGCCCTCACGATGCTTCCGCTCGCATCATTCTATCGGGTACAAAGGTTCGTGAAATGCTTAGAAACGGTGAAATCCCTCCTAGCACATTTAGTAGAAAAGAAGTTATTGAAGTATTAATTCGCGGTCTACGAAAAGAAGTTCATTCATAAAAAGAGGTGTGAAATTTGAGTTCAAATATTGTATGGCATGATGCCTCCATCAGTAAATCCGAAAGAAGAGAAAAAAATACCCACCATAGCTTCATACTATGGTTCACTGGATTATCCGCTTCAGGAAAATCCTCTATTGCAAACGCATTAGCAAGAGCGTTATTTGAAAGAGGAAATCAAACCTTCGTATTAGACGGCGATAATATTCGCCACGGGTTAAACAAAGACTTAGGATTTGATGAAGACTCCCGTAAAGAAAATATCCGAAGAATCGGTGAAGTATCCAAGCTTTTTGTTGAGAGCGGTCAAATTGTATTAACTGCCTTCATCTCGCCTTATCAAGAAGATCGCGATGTTGTTCGTGCGCTAGTAAAAGAGGGAGAATTTATCGAAGTTTTCGTAAAATGCTCTGTTGAAGAATGTGAACGCCGCGATCCAAAAGGCCTTTATAAAAAAGCTCGCAATGAAGAAATTAAAAACTTCACCGGCATTAGTGCACCTTATGAAGCCCCAGTCAATCCAGAAATCGTTGTCGATAGTGAGAATTTTTCTATTGAAGAATGTGCTCAACAATTGATTCAAATTTTAATTGAAAAAGAGTATATCAAGTAAATAAATAAGCTGTTCAACTGTCTATAGAAGACAATTGAACAGCTTTTGTTATTCAGCTTGTTGGTTACTCCCCCTATAACCTTGGATCAACCGGATCCGCCTCCATCGCAAGCGTTCCAAGAACACATTCATGAATTCTTTCGATGGCTTCACCATTTACAAGCCTTTGGATTCCTTCCACTCCAAGGGAAAATTCCTTTAAAGCAAGCTTTTGCTTCTTGCCGATATTACGTTCCTTTAATCTACTCAGGTTTTCTGGCTGTAAGTAATCCATACCATATATGATATTGAGATATTTTCTCCCTCTAACCTTAATAGCAGGTTGAATTAGCCTACCCTTATATTTTGAAATGAAGATCACTGGTTTGATCACAATGCCCTCATGGCCATCACTTGTAATATCCTCCCACCATTTGATAACCTCTTCTTCACTTGCTGTATCATCAATAACCATAAATTCGGTTTCAACAAAGAGATTATCCATCAAGGAAAATTCCTTGTTCATCTCCATGTGCCAAGTATGCGGCTTATCAAAGAAGGTTTCATTACTATGAGCGAGTACGTGGAATGGAGCGATTTGAATCTGGTCAATCTCATTTATCTCCCAGCAGTATTTTTGAAATACTTCCTTGAAAACCTGGGCATTCGTAAGCTTCTCCCCATATTCAGCAAGCCAAGTTTCTAGGTACTCATTATTCACCACAGCACATTCAATCTTTTCTTTTAGTAAGGCACGATCTAATATCGCATTTTCAGCAACGTGGGCATACTGACTGCTAATGAGCTCTTTCGCTTTAAGATTCCATGGCATAATTTCAGCATCTACAAGAAGAAATTCCGTATCATATTTATTAAAGTAATCATTTGTAGTTAAGCTGTTATTAATTCTAGTAAGTATTTTATCTTCTGTTTTATTATCAAAGAACTTTCTTCCTGTACGTGTGTAGATCACACCCAGAGTTTCTCGGCCAACATATTTTCACCCAGCCTCTTTATCTTTAAATAAATACAGAATCCCCCTGCTTCCCATATGCTTCTTCTCAGCAACCATCCGTTCAATCCCCAAACTTCGGTAGTAATCAATTGCTTCTTTTGGATGCTCTAGATAGTTTTCCAAAGAAGATGGGTTTGGTGTTGGACTCATCGTTGGTGGAATATACACCAATTCTTCAATCGGAACCGTAAAATGAGACACTGTATCGATAGAAGCAAGCGCATACTCTTTAGGAATTTTAATATTGCCTAATACATCAGTAAGAACCGAATAGCCATCCATAAATTTAGCGATGTTCGGAGGGTTCAACCTTTTCTTTTTTAATTCGGTTAGAGGATTATTTTTGCCCTTCGAGTAATCCTCTTTAGCTTTTACGGCCACAAACTCTTGCTCCGGATAACGAAATGCTGTCAATTCTCCCCCAAACACGACTCCTTGGTCGATATTAATTGTATTGTTTATCACAAGTGGCTTCTGCTTAGGGTCATGCCCCCAAACGATTATTGTGCTTGATTTATGATGAATTGTCCAATCCTTCCGTATAGGTTTTCCTCTTTCATCCAGTCCTTCATTATCTCCATAACGACAAAAATCACTGATGTCATAGGATTGCTTCCCAATGAATTCATCTTTTATCCCTGCATGAGTACATACCAGAGTTGGAATACCATTTTTCGTCAGAACATAATGAGAAGGGGCTTTAAGAAGAAATGTCTTTAGCTCTTGTTTCAGTTGATCGGACTTCTCGTTTTCTGCATTTCGATCAAACTCTTCTTGTACTAGCTCGTCGCCATGAGTTAAGGTAACATTTTTACCATCCAGCCAACGAGCAATTTTCCACCCATGGTTACTATCAATCATGTAAGCCAGATTTTCTTTAACATGACGCAAGAAAAACTCCATTGTTTTTAAAGATTCTGGACCTCGACTCATCACATCGCCAAGCGATAAAAATTTTCTTCCCTCAGGATGAACGTAATAATTTTGCTCATTTTTCTCATACCCCAACTTTTCAAGAAGCAGAATCATTTCATCATAACAGCCATGAATATCCCCAAAAATATCGATTCCATTACCAGTCTCTAGATACAATGGATTGTTCTTCCTTTTGATACCTTCAACTTCACTTACATCTGAGATAAAATAAGTCGCCAAATACCCTTCTTTTTTGATAAACCGCTTCTCTCTTTTAAAAACCTGATACTGCTGCTTGATTCGTTTACTTCCCCGCGGATTTTCCCGGATTTTATCACGTTCAAGTAAAACAGCTTGATCTACATCCATTACAAGTGACACAACAGGTACATGATGCTTTCTAGCAAGTTCTATATATCTTTTTCGATCATCTGGATATAAATGAGTGGCATCTACAAATGTAATTTTATTTAACCTACATCTTGCCTCGATGGATGCTTCCATTAAAGAAAAGGCTTCTGCAGAAATTCTTTGATATTCATCATATAAGCTTTCTGATACGTCCTTCCACCTATGATTCCAGTCGATAAATTCCGTATCACTGACGAGCACTCGATAGGCATCTGAGCTGATAATTTCAGAAGGCATTATTTGACCCTTGTCTACTAATTGATTTAGAAAGGTCGATTTACCACTATTTGATGGACCTACCAGTAAGACAATGCCAGCATAAGGCAGAACAATTTCCATGGTTTTTTACAGCCCCTTTCTCGTAAACATGCACATTTGGGTTGGGTATCCGTACATTTCATGTTCCTCGCCTATCCCATCAAATGTGATGTCGTATGCATTTTCACTGTTTTGCAATTGGCACCATGTTTGAAATTCTTCTCTTGTCCATTCAAATCGATGATCGTCGTGTCTAAAATCTTCATCCATACTATATACTTCGTTGTATTCTTGATTTGGCGTGGTGATGAGTAACACTCTTGGCTGGTAATTTTGCAGGATTGTCCCCATGATTTTAGGTAAACGATACTCATCAATATGCTCTTTCGCAAAGAATGATAATATCCTTGTTTTTTAAGCGTTCATCAAAGTAATAGAGGGAGCCGATAATCTGAGTTGGCATAACGAAATTCTCATTTTGTTCTACCTTTTCAAAACGTTTGAGAGCTTTAAGGATAGCAGCTTCAGATGGTTCAACAGCTAGAATTTCTCTAACGCCGCTGACGAAACCTAACTTTTCGGATAGCTTTCCTTCACCTGAACCGAAGTCCACTATGCTCTCTTTGTCGTCTAATTGATTTACTTTTTGGATTATCTTTTCGTAGCGAAGGTCGTTTAATCTTAGTTTGGGTTCTGATTCGTTATGAAAAGTTTGCTTGGTTTGTATTTCAAGTAATCGATACACTTCTTCAAAACGAAGTGCTTGTCGTAAGATGAACTCCCTGTGTGGATGCTCGTCCAGCCAGCCCTCACCATATCTTCTGATTTTATCGACTTCCTTTTCATCGATATAATAATGCTTATAATTATCTAAAACCGGGATCAACACAAAGAGTTGACGAAGACCCATTTGAAGAGTTGTTGAACCTTTAATAGTGATGTATCTTGCCGTACTCTTCTCTTTAAAATCCATATTATAATCGATTTCACCATAAGTAATGGAGACCTCAAAACCTAAAGGGTAAAATAGCTCCTGAATTTCTGAATCTGATAAATGAGAAGCTACTGGCCCAAAGGAAAATTCCAATGGAAATAGATGATTTACCCAGGGTTCATATTCCTCCTTTGGCTTTCCATTAATTGCCGTTCCTAGAGCCGTTCTCAAAAACGTACAAAAGATACTGCTTACTACGAATTCACGGTCATTGATATAGGAAGTGATATCGTAGGCTTTTGAATTATTCCTCGAAAGCTCAATTGAATCTGGCGTAACAAAAAAAGTAACTTCAACCTCTTCATCATTAAATTGGCTAAAAAACATTCTTACTAAATGGCCATTAACACTTCTTCATAAAGATTATTTGGATTCTTCGCCAGCAAATACGAAAGTATTTTCACATTTTGCCCCGTCCCTCGAATCGTTAACTGCATTTCACGTAACACCAACTTTCTAAGTAAAGTCATTCCAGTTTTATACAATATATCATACTTTTCCATAGAAATTCTCGCCAAAGAATGCTACATACCGCATATGAAGTTTTTATCAATAGAAATTATTCACCAAATAGTGCTTTAGCTTATTTATGGGGTACCTTCCAATAGAAAACTCCACCTGAAAGTTCTTCATCCTCCTTACGATATTTAGTAGAATGAATTTCATGGTTCATGTATATTAAGTAAAAGCCCAGGAATGGCGATAGATTTTATGTGAGGTGTTTCTAGATGACAAATAGTGATCCTAAAGTTGTTGAATTTTTAAGCAAACCTTCCAAGTGGAAAAAGGAGTATGAGAAGTTACGAAATATCATTGTGGAATGTGATGAGCTTACGGAGGAATTTAAGTGGATGCATCCTTGTTATACGCATGAAAATAAAAACATCGTGTTAATCCATGGATTCAAAGAATATTGTGCCCTTCTTTTTCACAAAGGTGCCTTGTTAAAGGATCCCCATGGAATTCTAATCCAACAAACCGAAAATGTACAAGCTGCTCGCCAAATTCGATTTACCAACATTGATCAAATAATTGAATTGGAGGCTGTCTTGAAAGAGTATATTCTTCAAGCAATTGAAGTTGAGAAATCAGGCATGGAAATTGAATTTAAAAAGACCACAGAATACACCATTCCTGAAGAATTTCAAATTAAATTAGATGAAATCCCAGAGTTAAAAGCCGCTTTTGAGGAATTAACACCGGGACGTCAAAGAGCATACCTTCTTCATTTTTCTACACCCAAACAGTCCAAAACCCGCGTGGCAAGGATTGATAAGTGTATACCTCAGATACTTGAGGGTAAGGGGCTAAATGATAGGTAGATGATTGTTGTAAAATCAGACCGTTAATAGTGTAAGAAACATCGTAAGAAAAATAGTCTGTAAATATCTCATGGACATGCTTTTCAATAGCAGTCCATGAGACTCTTTAATAAAACAGCTGTAATTAGTAAACAAAATTTCTAATTAGAGCTATTTTTTTAGCATTAAAAATTAGTCGCACAAAAAGAGATAGTAATTGGATAAGGAATAAATGGAGTGGAATTACAGCATCCTAAGAAAAAAATGCCATTGAGGATGACGAATGTACAAATGGAAATACTTGATATCATAATAATGCTGTTTTTTTTAGTTAGTATAATTTGGACTTTTAAATCAGATAAAAGTAAAAGTATTAAAGATAAAACAAATAAAGCAAGTAATACAGGCAAAGAGAAAAAAATTAAGAAACCCACTCAAGTTCCTGCAACAACAAGTGAGGATAGCGAAGAAAACATCGATTATATTAAGCTAAGTGGTGATGATCATAAGCGATGTGATCAATGTAAAAAAGTAATTTGTATTAAAGATAACTTTTGTAGTCATTGCGGACAGCCTAATCCTTAATAGATTTCTTTGAACATAGTTTCACTTACTTCTTCATTTATGAATATTACACAATCGAAGATAAATGATGAGGAATGATTGTAGGATAATAAGAGGTTGGCAAAACAAGTCTTGTATCATATGAATTGGGCTCTATTTTATAAAGTATTTTTCGAATTAAATATTGATAATTACGCAACACTAGTTTAATAATGATTACTTAGCTTCTTTCTAGATAACCTCACGGACTTTTGAAATGACAGGGGCTAGCGCAAGAACATTATCAATTTTAAAAGTTCTCTTCGCATGTTTCAAAAAACAATAAGCACTAAATGAATCCTCTGTAATTTTAAGAATTTTAACGCGTCTCTTACTAACCTTCCCACTTTTTGCAATGTACATCATTTCTACTACCTGATTACGTTGCATTACTTTTAATAAATGACCCTTCATTTTTACCCCTCCAAAGCAAGAATTAATGTTCCCTTTCTTAGTTAATTATAGAACAAACGTTCCCTTTTATCAATATGAAAATAATGTAACTACTGTGAGTCCAGGAGAGCATAACAAAAAGGCCGAGCACAATGCACTCGACCTTTACAAATTTAAAATCATATTTTGCGGGATATAGCCACCCTCAAAGCCTTGATTTTGTTGGTATTATCCGATAGAACCTTCCATTTCGAACTTGATTAGGCGGTTCATTTCTACTGCGTATTCCATTGGTAATTCTTTTGTGAATGGTTCGATGAAGCCCATTACGATCATTTCTGTTGCTTCACCTTCAGAGATACCACGGCTCATTAAGTAGAATAATTGTTCCTCAGATACTTTCGATACTTTTGCTTCGTGTTCTAAAGAAACGTTATCGTTTAAGATTTCGTTGTAAGGAATTGTATCTGAAGTTGATTCATTATCTAAGATTAGTGTATCACATTCGATGTTTGAACGAGCACCAGTTGCTTTTTTACCAAAGCGAACGATACCACGGTAAGTTACTTTACCACCTTGTTTAGAAATCGATTTCGATACGATTGTTGAAGATGTATTTGGTGCTAAGTGAATCATTTTGGCACCAGCATCTTGGTGTTGCCCTTTACCTGCAATTGCAATCGAAAGTGTCATACCACGAGCACCTTCACCTTTTAAGATACATGCAGGATATTTCATTGTTAATTTCGAACCGATGTTACCATCAATCCATTCCATCGTACCGTTTTCTTCAACAACAGTACGTTTTGTAACTAGGTTGTATACGTTGTTTGCCCAGTTTTGAATTGTTGTATAACGGCAGTATGCATCTTTTTTAACAATGATTTCTACTACTGCTGAGTGAAGTGAGTTTGTTGTATACACAGGAGCTGTACATCCTTCTACGTAGTGTACACTTGCACCTTCATCAACAATAATTAATGTACGCTCGAATTGACCCATGTTTTCAGAGTTAATACGGAAGTAAGCTTGAAGTGGCGTGTCTAATTTTACACCTGGTGGTACGTAGATGAAAGATCCACCAGACCAAACAGCTGAGTTTAGAGCAGCAAATTTGTTGTCTGAAGATGGAATTACAGTACCCCAATATTTTTTGAAGATATCTTCGTTTTCACGTAATGCAGAATCTGTATCTTTGAAAACAATACCTAGATCTTCAAGGTCTTTTTTCATGTTGTGGTAAACTACTTCAGATTCATACTGAGCAGATACACCAGCTAAATATTTTTGTTCAGCTTCAGGAATACCTAATTTGTCAAATGTAGCTTTGATTTCTTCAGGAACTTCATCCCAAGATTTTTGAGTTGCTTCAGATGGTTTTACATAGTAAGTAATTTCATCGAAGTTTAAAGCTGAAAGGTCGCCACCCCATTGTGGCATTGGTTTTGAGTAGAAGATTTCTAACGATTTTAAACGATAGTCCAACATCCACTCTGGTTCATTTTTCATTTTTGAAATTTCACGTACGATTTCATCAGTTAATCCACGTTTTGAACGGAACACTGATACGTCTTTATCATGGAAGCCGTATTTGTAATCGCCGATATCAGGCATTTTTTTTGCCATTTTATTCTCCTCCGTTCAAACTAATTATCTTTGTTCGTTTACGCCTTTTTCCATTGCTTTCCAAGCCAATGTTGCGCATTTAATTCGTGCCGGGAATTTTGAAACACCTTGAAGTGCTTCAACATCACCAAGATCATATTTATCTGTATAGTCTTCACCTAGCATCATATTCGAAAAAATTTGAGCTAGTTCAAGAGCCTCATCTAATTTTTTACCTTTAATGACCTCTGTCATCATGGATGCAGAAGACATTGAAATCGAACAGCCTTCACCATCAAATTTAGCATCTTCAACTATACCATCGTTTAATTTTAATGTTAAATGAATACGGTCTCCACAAGTAGGGTTATTCATATCGATTGTAACACTGTCACCATCTAAAGAACCTTTGTTACGTGGTTTCTTGTAATGATCCATAATGACTGAGCGATATAGCTGATCTAAATTATTATTAAAAGACATCGTTAAAATACTCCTTCGCTATGCGCAATCCTTCAACAAGTCGATCAACATCTTCTTTAGTATTATACATATAAAAGCTTGCTCGTGCTGTTGCTGTACATTGTAGCCATTTCATCAATGGTTGAGCACAATGATGGCCCGCACGTACAGCAATACCATTCATATCTAATACTGTTGCTAAATCATGAGGATGTACACCGTCAATGTTGAATGTGATTAGACCGCAACGTTTTTGTGGGTCACGAGGTCCGTAAATAGAGACACCTTCAATTTTGTCCAATTCATTCAAAGCATATTCTACAAGGCTATGTTCATGTTCTGCAATTTTTTCTAACCCAATTTCAGTTAGGAAATCAATTGCAGCCCCTAATCCGATAGCCCCTGCAATGTTGGGTGTACCGCCTTCAAATTTCCAAGGCAGCTCCTTCCAAGTAGAATCATACAAATCTACAAAATCAATCATTTCCCCGCCAAATTCAATTGGTTCCATGTTTTCCAGATGGGCTTCTTTTCCGTAAAGTACACCAATACCTGTTGGACCACACATTTTATGACCAGAGAATGCTAAAAAATCACAATCTAAATCTTGTACATCAATTGGCATGTGCGGTGCAGCTTGGGCAGCATCCACAACAACGATAGCCCCAGCCTCGTGGGCAATTTCTGTAATTTCTTTAATTGGATTAATTGTTCCCAGTACGTTTGATGCCATTGTAATAGCAACAATTTTCGTTTTATTCGTAATCGTTTTACGTACTGTTTCTAGTGTGACTGTGCCATCTTGCTCAAGGTCAAAGTATTTTAATACCGCACCTTTTTCTTTTGCAAGCTGTTGCCATGGTATCAGGTTAGAGTGATGCTCCATATATGAAATAACAATTTCATCGCCTTCATTAAGATTCATGCGTCCGTAAGCACCCGCAACAGTATTTAACGAAGTTGTTGTCCCACGTGTATAGATAATTTCTTTTGTCGATTTCGCATTAATGAACTTGCGGATTTTTTCACGCGCTCCTTCATATGAATCTGTCGCACGATTTCCTAGTGTATGGACACCACGATGTACGTTAGAGTTATCTAACTCGTAATAGTTTCGAACAGCTTCTAATACTTGTATTGGCTTTTGGGATGTAGCCGCACTATCAAGGTAAACGAGCGGATGCCCGTTTACTTCTTGATTAAGTACAGGAAATTGTTTGCGAATTTCATTCATTAGCGAACTTTCCCTTCAATAACTTTCGTTAATTGATTTTTAACGCTTTCGATTGGAAGATTTGTAACTACAGGTGCAAGGAAGCCGTGAATTACTAAACGCTCTGCCTCTGCTTTTGAAAGCCCACGACTCATTAAGTAATAAAGCTGAATTGGATCAACACGACCAACTGATGCTGCGTGTCCTGCCATTACATCATCTTCATCAATCAAAAGAATCGGATTTGCATCTCCACGAGCAGCTTCAGAAAGCATTAATACACGTGATTCTTGCACTGCATTTGACTTGCTGGCACCATGCTCGATTTTACCGATACCATTGAAAATAGTTTGGGCAGAATCCTTCATAACACCATGTTTTAAGATGAAGCCTTCTGAATTTTTACCCCAGTGGCGAATTTCAGTAGTGAAGTTTTGCTTTTGTTCTCCGCGTCCTACTACTACAGTTTTCGTATTTGCAAGTGATCCATCACCAACTAAATGAGTGATACTTTCAGAAATTGTATCAGAATCATTCATTAAACCTAATGCCCAATCAACTTTAGCATCGCGTTTAATATGTCCACGACGATTTACATAAGTAGTAAATCCTTTTGCAAGAACATCGACAGAACCGAAAGTAACTTGTGCATTGTCTAATGCAATTACTTCTTCGATTAAATTAGCTTGTCCATTTGAATGTTCAATTGTTGATACATAAGTTTGTACATATGTTACAGCTGAGTTAGTATCAGCCACTACTAATACGTGGTTGAATAATGATGCATCAGCGTTGTCGTTAAGGAATACCACTTGCAATGGCTTTTCAACAACAACATTTTTCGGAACGTATAAGAATAACCCACCGTTCACTAATGCTGCATGGTAAGCCGTTAATTTATGCTCATCAACTTTAACTGCTTCTGTCATAAAGTATTTTTGAACTAAATCGCTGTGCTCACGAACAGCAGTTAAAATATCCGTAAAAATAACACCTTGCGCTTTTAACTCATCAGAAATTTTAAGGAATGCAGGTGTGTTGTTGCGTTGAATATAAAGGTTTTCTTGACCTTCAATATCAATGATTTCTTTTACTTCTGCAGAAAGTTCATCTAGAGAGCTATATGGAGCACTTTCTACTGTATGTTGAGGGAACTCCGTAAAGTTCCATTTTGAGATGTTTGTTTTGTCTGGTGTTGGCATTGGAAGCTCAGTAGCTTTTTCAATTGCTTCAGCACGCAATGTACTAAACCAAGTTGGTTCATTATTGCTTTCCGAGAACGAGCGTACTTCTGTAGCTGATAACGCCAATTTAGTTTCAACTGTCATGTTATTCGTCCTCTCTTTTATGCTTCTTCTGTTACCGCGTCTGTATCTTCAATTCCTAATTCTTGTTTAATCCAGTCATAACCTTCAGCCTCTAAGCGTTGTGCTAATTCAGGACCACCTGATTTAACTACACGACCTTGCATCATAACATGTACATGATCAGGAGTGATGTAGTTTAGTAAACGTTGGTAGTGAGTGATTGCGATACAGCCAAATCCTTCACCGCGCATTTCGTTGATACCTTTTGCAACTACTTTTAAAGCATCGATATCTAGACCAGAGTCGATTTCATCTAAAATTGCAAACTTAGGTTTAATCATCATTAATTGCAGGATTTCGTTACGTTTCTTTTCCCCACCAGAGAAGCCTTCGTTTAAGTAGCGTTGAGCCATTTCTTGGTCCATTTCAAGGAAATCCATTGTTTTATCTAATTCACGGATGAATTTCATTAATGAAATCTCATCGCCTTCTTCGCGACGAGCGTTAATAGCTGAGCGAACGAAATCGGCATTTGTAACACCTGAAATTTCAGATGGGTATTGCATAGCCAGGAATAGACCAGCTTTAGCACGCTCATCGACTTCCATTTCAAGTACATTTTCACCATCTATTTCAATTGTACCTTGAGTTACTTCATATTTAGGATGACCCATAATAGCAGAAGCTAATGTAGATTTACCAGTACCATTAGGACCCATGATTGCGTGAACTTCGTTTGTATTAATAGTAAGGTTTAAACCTTTTAAAATCTCTTTATCTTCGATTGAAACGTGAAGATCTTTTATTACTAAAGTTGACATTATATTACCTCCGTAGTTGTGCATTGAATGGTAGAACCAATTCTAATTTATTATCATTCTAATCTTAACCGAAATCGCGAAACCATGCAAAACATTTATTCGAAAAACTTATATTTCAACTAAAACCATTAAATTATTGAGGTTTTACACATTTTTATAGTTTTTGAGGAAAGTAAGTTAGATGAAAAGTTGTAGAATTCATTTTCAATAAAAAGATTCTAATTGAGAATTCATTTCACCGCAACGTTCGACAATATTATTTCAGATGCGATATTGAGATTCGCAGATAGTTTGCCAATATGTATTCCCTTCTTATACATTGTCCGAAGAGATTATATTAAAAATATCCGTATTTAGTTTAGTAAAACTTAGCTAATAGTCAAGCTTTTAGACGAGCATTAGCTGGACTTCTATGTATAAATTAGTATTATACTTTCTTATTCTCCAAATAAAAAGCGATTTCCGAGTCTTTGTAACTTCGGAAACCACTTCTATAATTATGCATTCACTTTTAAAGCTAAAAATTCATGTACACTTGCTGCAACTGAGCGACCTTCTTTAATGGCCCAAACTACTAAACTTTGACCACGTCTTGCATCTCCAGCTGTAAATACGCCCTGAACATTCGTTTCAAAATCTTTAATGGATGCACGAATTTTATTATTTGAGACTGTTACACCAAATTGTTCCGGTAATGATTTTTCTACCCCTTCAAAACCAATTGCAACAAATACAGCTTGTGCAGGCCATACTTTTTCACTGCCTGGAATCTCTTTAAAGAAGTAAAAACCGTCGTCACCTAAAATTTTCTCCATTTGAATGGTATGAAGCTCTTTTACGCGACCCATTTTGTCCTTCACGATTTCCTTTGTTTGAATGCAATATTCGCGAGGATCACGGCCTTTTACTGCTTCCACTTCCTCATATGCATAATCAAGTTTATACACATTTGGATCTTGTGGCCAAGGTCGATCTTCTTGTCTAGTTTTTGGAAGCTCCGGATGTTTACCAAATTGATGGACTGAGCGAGCTTTTTGACGAATAGCTGTCGCTACACAGTCTGCTCCAGTATCCCCACCACCGATAACAATTACATCTTTGCCAGCGACATCCAAGGCTTTGCCGTCTTTAAAATTAGAATCCAGTAAGCTTTGTGTTACACCCGTTAAGTAATCCATTGCTAAGTGTACACCATGTGCATCACTGCCTTCCAAATGTAGAACACGTTGCTTTTGGGCACCGATACAAAGAATGACTGCATCATGCTGTGCTTTTAATTCATCTGCCTTGATATCCCTACCGATTTCTGTGTTTAATACAAAATCGATGCCTTCTTGTCGAAGTAAGTTTACACGACGTTCAATTACTTCTTTTTCAAGCTTCATATTCGGGATACCATACATTAATAAACCACCTGGACGATCAGCACGTTCATATACGGTTACACTATGTCCAAGCTGATTCAATTCGTCTGCAGCCGCTAATCCAGCAGGACCAGAACCAACGACAGCTATTTTTTTGCCTGTGCGTGTCTGTGGAATACGTGGAATAATCCAGTTATTTTCAAAGCCTTTATCAATTATAGAGCGTTCAATCGATTTAATAGCTACTGCTGGATCTGTAATTCCCAGTGTACAAGAACTTTCACATGGCGCTGGACAAACGCGCCCCGTGAATTCTGGGAAGTTATTCGTCATATGAAGACGATCTAAGGCTTCCTTCCATTTACCTCTATAGACTAAATCGTTCCACTCAGGAATGACATTCTGGATAGGGCAGCCTGCTGCAGCACCACGGATTTCAACGCCCATATGACAAAATGGCGTGCCACAATCCATGCATCTTGCACCTTGCTCTTGTAGTGTACCGTCTGGCAGCCTAGTAGCATATTCATTCCAATTCGAAATACGCTCTAGTGGAGGCTGCTCTTTCGTTTTTGCTCGTTTATATTCCATAAATCCTGTTGGTTTCCCCATTCTAGAACCCCCTCTTATTTGGAAATCGCTAATTCTTTAGCGCCAGTTGCCTCAACGAATGCTTGCATTGCAGCAGTTTCTTCTGTTAAACCTTGGAATTTGTGATAGCTGATTTTATCAATCATCGCTTTATAGTCCGTTGGTACAACTTTGACAACTTTTCGTACAAATTGATCCCATTTCGCCAGAACATCTAAAGCAATTGTACTTTCAGTAAGTTCTAAGTGTTTAATAATCATGGAGCGTAACGCTTCGATTTCGTTCTTATCTTCTAGACGTTCAAACTCAATCATCTCTGTATTGCATGATTCTTTAAACTTCTCTACATCTGTTGGTAATACATAAGCAATACCACCACTCATACCTGCCGCGAAGTTTTTCCCTACATCGCCTAAGATTACTACACGACCACCAGTCATATATTCACAGCCATGATCACCGATACCCTCAACTACAACGTTGGCACCACTGTTACGAACCGCAAAGCGCTCTCCAGCGCGGCCATTGATATAAGCAGTACCACTCGTAGCTCCATATAGACAAACATTACCTGCAATAACGTTTTTCTCTTGAGCCCCTTTAATAGGTGCAATCGCTACTAATTTACCACCTGAAAGACCTTTACCAAAGTAGTCGTTAACGTCTCCTACGCATGAAAGTGTCATTCCTTTAGGGACAAATGCACCAAAGCTTTGACCTGCATGGCCTGTAAAGTTCAGTTTTATTGTTTCATCTTTCAAGCCGTTTTCTCCGTACTTTTTCGAAATCTCACTTCCGATAATTGTACCGACAACACGGTCTGTATTTTTAATCGAATACTCGAGTTCAATTGCTTCTTTTTCGTTGATGCTTTTTTCTACTTTTGGTAGAAGCTCACGGATATCAAACGTTTCTTCAATGCGCAGATCTTGGTCAGTTTGTTTTGTGCGGGCACCTTGAACTTGGTAAAGCAATGCCGATAAATCAAGCTGACCTGCTTTCCAGTGGGCTTTCGCACGATCACTAATTTGCAGGACATCCGTACGTCCAACCATTTCATCCACAGTACGGAATCCTAATTTCGCCATGTACTCACGCATTTCTTCTGCAACAAAGTACATGAAGTTTACGATGTGATCTGCATTCCCCATAAATTTGGCACGCAATTCAGGGTTTTGAGTAGCTACTCCTACTGGACATGTATCCAAATGACATGCACGCATCATGATACAACCTAGTACGATTAATGGAGCAGTCGCAAATCCATATTCCTCTGCTCCAAGTAAAGCTGCCATCACAACATCTTTACCTGTCATTAACTTCCCATCTGTTTCTAGTGTTACACGCTCACGAAGACCATTTAACATTAATGTTTGATGTGCCTCTGCTAAACCAAGCTCCCAAGGTAATCCAGTGTGCTTGATGGATGTTTTTGGTGATGCACCAGTACCTCCATCATAACCAGAGATGACGATGACATCTGCTCCACCTTTTGCAACACCTGCCGCAATCGTTCCAACACCGGCTTTAGCTACTAGTTTTACAGAAATTCGAGCTTCACGGTTTGCGTTTTTCAAATCGTAAATTAGCTCTGCCAAGTCTTCAATCGAATAAATATCATGGTGTGGCGGCGGTGAAATTAACCCTACTCCCGGAGTTGAACCACGAACATCTGCAACCCATGGGTACACTTTGTTACCAGGAAGCTGACCTCCTTCACCAGGCTTTGCTCCCTGTGCCATTTTGATTTGTAGTTCTTTTGCATTTACTAAATAATGCGATTTCACTCCAAATCGTCCAGATGCTATTTGCTTAATGGCACTATTTCGGTTATCACCATTTTCGTCGATTTCAAAACGGGCAGTATCTTCTCCACCTTCACCAGAGTTCGAACGACCACCAATACGGTTCATGGCAATAGCTAAAGTTTCATGAGCTTCTTTAGAAATTGAACCGAATGACATCGCTCCTGTTTTGAACCGTTTGACAATGGAGTCAACTGATTCTACATCTTCAAGCGGAATGGATTGATTAGAAGATTTAAATTCAAACATGTTACGTAAGAATCCGATTTGTTCTTCATTTGCCATTTCGGCATACATTCTATATAAACCAAAATCATTTCTTCTTGTTGCCGTTTGTAAAGTATGGATTGTTTTCGGGTTAAATGCATGGTGTTCACCATTTGCACGCCATTGGAAATCACTTCCCGACTCTAATAAGTCATTCTTGGAATCTAGAGCTGCCTTGTGACGACGTTTCGCTTCTTCCCCAATTGTCTCTAAATCGATTCCATCGATTTGAGAAGCAGTACCTGTGAAGTATTTATCAACTATCTCTTTACTTATTCCAACCGCCTCAAAAATTTGAGCTCCGCGATAGGATTGAACAGTTGAAATACCCATTTTTGACATCACTTTTACGACACCATCAGCAATCCCTTTACGATACTTTCTAACAGCATCTTGATAGCTGATTGTTAAATGACCTGCCTCAATTGCTTCTTGAATAGAAGCAAAAGCAAGATATGGATTGATCGCATCTGCACCAAAACCAACTAAAGCTGCAAAATGGTGTACTTCACGTGCTTCTCCACTGTTGGCAATAATGCTTACAAGCGTCCGTTTACCTGTACGAACTAAATATTGATGTAAGCTACTAACTGCTAGCAATACTGGAATAGACGGTGTATTCACATCAACTAATTCATCAGACAGCACTAATAAGGAAACCCCATTATCGATCGCTGTATCAGCTTCATCGAATAGTCGCTTTAGTTCGTCTTCCAATGAATTTTCATATTGAAGTGTAAGAACTGCATGTCGGAAATGCTTATTCTTACTACTTGTAATCTCGTTTAACTCACCATCAGTTAATATAGGTGTTTCTAGGAAAATCCGGCGGGCATTATCAGCATTTGGATGCAATAAATTCCCTTCAGCTCCTAGCAAAGTCATCGTCGAAGTTACAATATGTTCACGAATCGAATCAATTGGTGGGTTTGTAACTTGAGCAAATAGTTGTTTAAAGTAATTAAATAAAGATTGTGGACGATCTGATAGCACTGCTAACGGTGTATCATTTCCCATTGAACCAATAGGGTCTTTTCCACTTTCAGCAACAGGTACAATATACTTCTGAACATCTTCAAATGTATATCCAAATGATTTTTGGCGTACTGCCAGTTCATCAACCTCTTTTGGCGTTTCTCCTTGTGCTTCAACAGTTACTAAGTTTTCTTCTAACCACTGTGCATAAGGCTCAGCCTGTGCCATTTCGCTCTTCAACTCTTCATCAGAAACAATTTTCCCTTGTTCTAAATCGATTAAAAGCATGCGACCCGGGCTTAGACGTTCTTTATATAAAACATTGTCTTCCTCAATATCTACAACCCCAACTTCCGAAGAAAAGACAATCATATCATCCTTTGTTACATAGTAGCGTGCTGGACGTAATCCATTACGGTCCAAAATAGAACCAATTTGTTTGCCATCTGTGAAACAAATCGCAGTCGGTCCATCCCAAGGCTCCATCATGCTTGCATGGTAAGCGTAAAATGCTTTTTTCTCTTCCGAAATATGTGGGTTTTCAGTCCAAGGTTCTGGAATAAGCATCATCGCCGTATGTGCTGGTGTACGACCAGCCAAGACAAAGAATTCAAAAGCATTATCCAGCATAGACGAGTCAGAGCCTGTGTTATCGATAATAGGTAACAATTTTTTCAAGTCCTGACCAAAGGCCTCAGAAACAAATCGTTGCTCACGGGCAGTCATCCAGTTGATATTGCCACGCAAGGTGTTAATTTCACCATTGTGAACAATATAGCGATTTGGATGTGCACGTTCCCAGCTAGGAAACGTATTCGTTGAGTATCTAGAGTGCACAATGGCAAATGCTGAAATAAAACTTTCATCTTGAAGATCAATATAAAATGCACTAACCTCTTCTGGCGTCAGCAATCCTTTAAACACCATTTTTTGGCTGGACATACTTGGACAGTAAAATTTCATATCATTCTCTTTTGCCCAAAATTCAGCTTGTTTACGGATTAAATATAATTTACGTTCAAATGCTAAAGAATCCTCAACATTTTCTCCCTTAATAAAAACTTGGCGAACAACAGGAGCTGTTGACTTCGCAATTTCACTTAAAATCTCTTTATTTGTAGGAGCAGTTCTCCAGCCAATTAGCGTTTGGCCTTCTTGCTCGATTAATTCGTTAATTTTGTTTTCAATGGATTCTCTCTCTCTATTATCCTCTGTGAAAAACAGTTGCCCTACTCCATACTCACCTTTTGCTGGCAAGTTTAACTCCGGGCAATTTAGTTTGAAAAATGCATCTGGAATTTGTACCATTAATCCAGCTCCATCGCCAGTTCTACCATCGCCGCCGCGTCCTGCTCGGTGATCTAAGCGACATAACATTTCTAGTCCGTTTTTTACAATTTCATGTGAAGCGTGTCCCTTTATATTTGCATAAAAGCCGATTCCACAAGCGTCATGTTCAAAACTTGGTGAATAGAGCCCTTGTGCCTTTGGAAACTGATGAAAAGTCATGTAAATCCCCCCAAATCTTCGTGAATACCTTATTTACATTGTAAAGTTTTTAGAATAATATAAACAATATATACTTTGGATAGAATTAATCTAATATTTAGATAAATGAGGTGGAAACGTTGGAATTACGCCAATTGCGATACTTTGTTGAGGTAGCTGAAAGAGAACATATCTCCGAAGCAGCCGAACATTTACACGTCGCCCAATCTGCAGTGAGTCGACAAGTTGCAAACCTTGAGGATGAGCTAGGCACACCACTTTTCGAACGAGTTGGTCGAAATGTGAAGCTAACACCAATTGGTAAAATCTTTTTGGAACACACTGTTACCGCATTGAAGGCAATCGATTTTGCTGTCAAACAAGTAGAAGAATATTTAGATCCTGCTAAAGGGACTATCAAAATAGGCTTTCCTACAAGCCTCGCAAGCTACGTCTTACCAACTGTTATTTCCGCCTTTAAAAAAGAGTACCCGAATGTACTTTTCCATTTACGTCAAGGTTCCTATCGTTATTTAATCGATGCTGTCAAGAACCGAGAGCTCAACATTGCTTTTTTAGGCCCTGTTCCACCAAGTGACGAAAGCATAAATTCAACAATTCTTTTTAGTGAAAAAATTCACGCCCTGCTTCCTGCGAACCATCCATTAGCAAATGCTAAAAAAATCGTTCTGCCAGATATCCGAAAAGAGAATTTTGTTCTTTTCCCAGAAGGCTATATTTTGAATAAAGTGGTTGTAGATGCTTGTAAAGCGGCAGGATTCGTACCAAGCATTACTTCTGTAGGCGAGGATATGGACGCTTTAAAAGGGTTAGTGGCTGCCGGTATTGGAATTACTCTACTTCCTGAAAGCTCACTTTATGATTCTACCCCTCGCTTCACCGTGAAGATGGCGATTGAAAATCCAACTATTACACGAACTGTAGGCGTCATCTATCCTACAAACCGTGAACTGGGACCTTCTGAACAAGTATTTTTGAAATTCATCGAGAACTTTTTCTCAAGGTTGAATCAATTTTTATAGAGGTTCGATGTGAAATGAATGCCCAGAGCTATATTAGCTTCTGGGTGTTTTTTATGTGGTTATTTATAGAGTATATCTCTTGTGAGTTACGTCTAAATTTGCTTCAAAAGGGGATAGAACATGTCAATTTGCATTGACGTGTGTTCATTACTTTTATGTAATGCATATCTAGCCAATTTCCCTTCCCAAATGCAGTTCATTAATTTTTCTCTCAAGTATCTTTAAAATAAAAAAACGGTGAGGAAAAAATCATTTTCCTCACCAATTCAAATTATTCGTTTACCGGTACTACAGCGCCGCCCCACTCATCAATGATGAATTGTTGGATTGCGTCAGAGTGCAGTACTTCAACTAAGCGTTTGATTGCTTCGTTATCTTTGTCTTCAGCACGAACTGCAATTACGTTTACATATGGAGATTCTGAGCCTTCAATGGCAATTGAATCTTCTAAAGGATTAATATCTGCATCGATTGCGAAGTTCGAGTTGATTACTACAGCATCCCCTTCGCCTTCTTCATAATACGTTACTAGCATTTCAGGAGCTGAGCTAGCGTCAATCTCTAAATTTTTAGGGTTTTCAACGATATCATCTACTGTAGCTACCGTTTTATCGATTCCATCAGCTAGAGTGATTAACCCTTTAGCTTCTAGAAGAGATAAAATACGCCCTTGGTCAGATACTGAGTTTGAGATAATTATTGTAGCGCCATCCGGAAGTTCGTCTAAAGATTTATATTTTTGTGAGTAAATTCCGATTGGTTCAATATGGATGCCACCAGCATTAACGAAATCATAGCCTTTTTCAGCAATTTCAGTTTCAAGATAAGGAATGTGTTGGAAATAGTTTGCATCTAATTCTTTAGAATCTAAATCTTGGTTAGGCATTACATAGTCTTGGTAAGGTTCGATTTCTAATTCGATTCCTTCTTCAGCTAAAATTGGTTTTGCTTGCTCTAAGATTAAATCATGTAACCCGTTAGAAGCACCAACCTTTAAAGTTACTGATTCTTTCTGTTCAGTTGCCTCTCCATCTGCAGACCCATTTGTAGAAGTATTTGTTTCCTCTTCTTTAGCAGTTCCACATGCAGCTAATGCAAGTACAACTACTGATAATAATAAGAATGATAAAAATTTCTTCATATAGTCTTTCTCCTTTTCTCCTGTTTCTTCTATATGTGAACGGCCAAACCGTCAGCACCAATTACCAAAAAATAGTTGTTAACGTTTATCAGTCTTTGTTGTTATAAAGTCTCCAATAAATTGAAGAATAAACACGATTAATAAAATGACAATCGTTGCCATAAGCGTTACATCATCACGGCTACGTTGGAAGCCATCAATAAATGCCAGGTTTCCTAATCCGCCAGCTCCGATAATTCCAGCCATTGCCGTGTATCCAACTAATGCCACTGCAGTCACCGTAATACCAGAAAATAATGCTGGTAGGGATTCTGGAATTAATACCTTCCAAATAATTGTTGAAGTTTTCGCTCCCATTGATCGAGCCGCTTCAATGACACCTTTATCAATTTCTCTTAAGGCGATTAATACTAGTCGAGCATAAAATGGTCCAGCCCCAATAATAAGTGCAGGTAATGCTGCCTCAACTCCTCGGATTGTTCCAAGCAGGAATTTTGTAAACGGAATTAAAAGAATAATTAATACGATAAATGGGATAGATCTGAATATATTAACAAGAGATCCTGTTAATAAATTAACCATTTTATTTGCCCAAATTTGGTGTGGGCTTGTCAAAAACAGCAATATTCCAATTGCTAGTCCAAGTACAAAGGTTACTCCTGTAGAAATTACCGTCATATATAATGTCTCGTAGGTAGCTTCCCACAATTTTACCCAATCAACATTCGGAAATAATTGATTAAACATGGTCAATCACCTCCGCTTGAATTTCTCTCGTCTCTAAAAGTTTAAATGCTTCTTCAACCTGATTTGGTTTCCCATCGATTTGTACAATTAATGTTCCATATGGGCCACTTGTAGTTTGTGTAATATTTCCGTGAACAATATTCACTTCAACATCAAATTCCTTAATAATTTGTGAAATGACTGGCTGTTCCGTTTTATTCCCAATAAACGTCAGTTTCACTAGTTTCCCTGTTGGGTAGTTGACTAGAATTTGCTCGATTGATTCCTTGGATTCTTTTGTTCCAGAAACCTGCATCACGAAATTCTTAGTGATTTCAGCTTGTGGATTTTGGAAGACCTGTAGCACTTCTCCCGATTCAACTACTTGTCCAGCTTCCATTACCGCTACACGTCGACAAATTTTGCGAATGACATGCATTTCATGTGTAATAAGTACAATCGTTAGCCCGAGACGCTTATTGATGTCTAGCAATAATTCCAAAATTGCATCCGTTGTTTCTGGATCAAGGGCACTTGTTGCCTCATCGCAAAGCAATACTTCCGGATTATTTGCAAGGGCTCTTGCAATCCCCACACGCTGCTTTTGACCACCCGATAATTGAGATGGGTAAGCATTCTCTCTTCCAGTTAAACCAACCAAATCGATTAACTCTTTCACACGTTTTGTTCGTTCTGCCTTCGAAACTCCTGCAATTTCTAATGGAAAAGCAATGTTCTCTGCAACTGTACGCGACCATAGCAGATTGAAATGCTGGAAAATCATACTGATTTTTTGTCTTGCTTGGCGAAGCAGCGAACCTGAAATAGAAGAAATTACCTGACCATTCACTTCTACCGTCCCTGTGGAAGGTTTTTCCAGACCGTTAAGTAAACGAATCATTGTACTTTTTCCTGCGCCACTATAACCGATAATTCCAAATATTTCACCTTTGTTAATGGATAAATTAACATCCTTGACAGCTGTTATCTCTCCATTTTTTGTTTTATATATTTTCGATATGTCTTTAAGTTCAATCATATGCGACTCCTTACTATGCGTTCTATAGCGAACCGTAACTATGTATTCTTATATCTATACTTGAAGGTATTTTCAGTTTACCCATTTAGCGATTGTGAAATTTATAATCTAGCAATTATTTGAAAACAAAAAATCCCTTCTACCAAGACAAGTAGAAGGGAACGTAACTGTATTGTTTACGTTAACCGTTCTCTTATCTTCCAAAGTATCCACTTCGCGTGACTTGGCACCTTTTCACAAAATGTGATGGTTGCCGGGCTTCATAGGGCACTTCCCTCCACCGCTCTTTATAAGAGTTACGATATTAAATTTTAGATTATGGATGTTACTTTACCATGTTAGTTCTCTATGCGTCAACACTTTTTTTCAACTTCTCATAGAGGAATGGTACAGATTGGAAAGCATATACTTTTTCGACATTTCCATTTTCACTGATTAGTAAACATGGAACACTTTCAATTTGATAATCCATTGCTAAATTTCCTAAGTAATTAATATTTGCCTTGCCTAGAGGTAAATCTGGCAAAAGGTTTTCGATAACATCCATCATTTTCGATGCGACAGCACAAGTTCCACACATCGGCGTATATAGATAAAAGGCAACTAAGGAATTTTTCTCCTGTTGTTGCGCCCAATTTTCAATTGTCCATTCTTTCATTAACCATCATCCTACTCGTTCGTTTAGGTAATAATACAACTATTTACGTCTCAATTGATGAAGATAAATATTGCTTATGCACCGAGAATTTGGCATCACTTAACAAATTTGCCAACACTTTTTTAGGAGCATTCGCCACTTCGATATATGTTCGAGGTATGAAAAGATGAACAGCCTCAGAATAAATTCTTTTTGTTAGCTTTCTCAACTTTTCTCCTGAATTATCCGCATCAAATAACGTATAGAGTTTACATTCTTCAAATGGTTCCAGAAGATCTAATAAGGCATCCTCACTAATCGTACCATTCGTACAAATAATTTTAACATCCTCAGCAAAGATTGGTGCAATGTTTAACTTATCCGATCGACCCTCAACAATTATACACTTATCAACTATCATTTGCTTCACCCCACGATTTGTAGTAACACAGCTAAATAACGTCTTCAAATATGCATAAGGATAATGATTGAAAAGCACGGTTTTCATTAGTGAAAATCGATGTCTTTTCTCACTGATTTTGTGAGACTGTCTACAAATGATCAGTGAAATAAAAGATATGGTTATTTATTATATTTAGATTGTAAAAAAAACGCCAGTGGTTTTCTGGCGTTTTCTTTTTATATCATATTCATATTATGCGTCAATTAATTCATCATATTGCTCAGGAGTTAATAAAGCTTCCACTTCTGAAAGATCAGCCGGTTCAATTACTATCATCCAAGCTTGTTCATAAGGTGATTCATTTACAAATTCTGGACTATCTTCAAGCTCGCTATTGATTTCAACCACTTTACCTGAAATTGGTGCGTATAGTTCTGAAACTGTTTTTACAGATTCCACACTACCGAATGGTTCGTTTAATTGAATTTCGTCGCCAACTTGTGGAAGTTCAACGAATACAATATCGCCAAGTTCAGATTGTGCAAAGTGTGTAATTCCAATGCGTACTTTTCCATCTTCAACTTTTACCCATTCGTGTTCTTTAGAGTAACGTAAATCTTTCGGTGTGCTCACTAAAAACCCCTCCAAATATATGTAATTCATACATGATAAGTTTGACATATTTCATAACCAAAAACAAGATAGAGTATGGCTTTATTTCCAAGATTCGATGAAGTCAGACTCTTTAAAGCCTAAAGTAACTTTTTCTCCATCTGTCACAAGCGGTCTTTTGATCAACATGCCGTCAGAAGCCAATAATTTCAGCTGTTCATCTTCTGACATTGAACTTAATTTATCTTTTAAGCCCAATTCTTTATACTTCATACCAGATGTATTAAAAAACTTTTTTAAAGGAAGCTCACTTTTTTCCCAGATTGTTTTTAATTCTTCTTTCGATGGGGTCTGTTCCACAATATGAATCGCTTCAAAGTGAATATCATTGTCCTTCAACCATTTTTCTGCTTTCTTACAAGTTGTACAACGCGGATATTGAATCAATTTAAGCACCATTAACAAGCTCCTTCACCAATCATTAATTTCATCTAACTAAAGTATATCAGAGAATTCTTGTGTGTGTATTGTATGTGTATCAGGTACATAAATAATTCATAGCGTACCAGGTACACACACAATTCTGAATAGTTAGAATAGTTTGTGTACCTGGTACATATACTATTCAATTAAAAAACGGGCATCCTTTGTTTAGGATGCCCGTCTCGGGTAATTATACGATATATTTTTCTGCTTCAATAAGTTTTACTGAAGCTTCGCGTTTTTTCAAGATTAAGTTATAAGGATTGCTTCGAGTTAGTTTACGTAGTGCTGAAAGAGTCATTTTTCCAGCGTCTCCATCAACTGATGCCAAGATGGTTTCTTTTGCTTCTTTTTCGATTTCCGCAAACGCTTCTTGACAGAAGATTTCAGTATAAAGAATTTTCTGTTTCGATTTCTCTACACCCTCACGCTCAATCGCTTTAGCTGTACGAATAACAGCTGATTCCATTGCATACAGCTGGTTTGCAATATTCGCAATGTTAACAAGTACTTCTTGCTCAGCTTCTAGTTTCGCACCAAACCTCTGAGCAGCTACACCAGCTACTAATACACCGATTTTCTTAGCATTTTTCACAAGATATTTCTCTTGTGCTAATGGCTCATCACCAATTTCTTCAGGCATTAGCATCAATAACTCTTCTTGAAGCTTTTGAGCAACTTGAAGTAATGGCAACTCGCCTTTTAGTGCTTTTTTCATGAAAGTTCCAGGTACGATTAAACGGTTGATTTCGTTAGTCCCTTCGAAAATACGGTTAATACGAGAGTCACGGTAAATACGTTCTACTTCATATTCTGCCATGAAGCCATATCCACCATGTAATTGAACCGCTTCGTCAGAAATGTAATCTAATGTTTCTGAACCGAAAACTTTCGCAATCGAACATTCAATCGCATATTCAGCAATCGCTCCAGCAATTGCTTTCCCATCTTTTTGTTCTTCTGCTGAAAGCTGGCTTAAACGATCCTCGAAGTAACCTACAGTACGATAGTTTAAAGATTCAGAAGCATAAAGCTGAGAAGCCATAGTTGCGATTTTTTCTTTAGTTAGATTGAAACTTGAAAGTGGTGTTTTAAATTGTTGACGTTGGTTTGTATAAGCAACTGCTAGTTCTAAAGCACGTTTTGACGCACCTACAGTACCAACCCCTAATTTATAACGACCAATATTTAAAATATTGAACGCGATTACGTGACCGCGGCCAACTTCTCCAAGTAAGTTTTCAACAGGAACTTCTGCATCTTCTAAAATTAAAGTACGCGTTGAAGATGATTTTATCCCCATTTTCTTTTCTTCAGCACCTACAGATACACCTGGGAAATTACGTTCAACGATAAAAGCAGTGAATTTGTCACCATCGATTTTCGCGTAAACAACGAACACATCAGCAAATCCAGCATTTGTAATCCATTGCTTTTCCCCGTTTAATACATAATGAGTACCTTCCTCATTAAGCTTGGCAACTGTTTTGGCACCAAGAGCATCCGAACCTGAGCCTGGTTCAGTCAATGCATAAGCTGCAATTAACTCACCAGATGCAAGTTTTGGCAAGTATTTCGATTTTTGTTCATGGTTTCCGAATAGGACGATCGGTAATGACCCGATCCCCACGTGCGCACCATGAGTAATAGAGAAACCACCTGCTGGTGACATTTTTTCCGCGATTAAAGCTGAAGAGATTTTATCTAACTCTAAGCCTTCGTATTCCTCAGGTACATCAGCTGCTAATAAGCCTAGTTCCCCTGCTTTTTTCAATAAACGTACAGAATGCTCAAATTCATGATGCTCTAAATTCTCAACTACTGGCTTTACTTCGTTTTCAACATAATCTGTCGTTGTTTGAGCGATCATTTTTTGCTCGTCAGTAAAATCCTCAGGTGTAATGACACGGTCTAACTCCACATCTTCAATTAAAAAACTTCCACCCTTAATAATGTTTGTTGTCTGAACCATTTTTACTTCCTCCCCTTTATTCAATAATGATCATAAAACACTTCGAAAGCGATTCTTTCATATTCCCATCTTATATAGAAAAGCTTTAGACACTCATCTCCCGGAGGCAACGGTAGTAGTCGATTGCCTAAAGCTAATCAACAAATTAACAAAACTTATAAATTATAAAACTTCAATTACTCCGGCAGCACCCATTCCGCCACCGATACACATTGTAATAACGCCATATTTTTTGCCTTGACGTTTTAGCTCATGGATCAGTTTTAAGGTTAAAATGGCACCTGTTGCACCAAGAGGATGGCCTAAAGCAATCGCCCCACCGTTAACATTCACTTTTTCCATATCAATTCCCAAATGGCGAACCACTTGAATCGATTGAGAAGCAAAGGCTTCATTTAGCTCCCAAAGGTCGATATCATCAATTGATAGACCAGCGATTTTTAACGCTTTTGGTACTGCTTCAATCGGACCAATTCCCATTACTTCGGGTGGAACGCCACCAACTGCAAAGCCTAAAAACTTCGCCATTGGTTTTAATCCTTGATTTTCTGCTTCTTCACGGTCCATTACAAGAACAGCCGCAGCACCATCAGATGTTTGAGAAGCATTCCCTGCCGTTACAGAGCCTTTTACATTAAAGGCTGGGCGTAATTTAGCAAGACCTTCCACAGATGTACCTGGTCGAACCCCTTCATCTGTATCAAAAGTAAATGTTCTCGATTGAAGTTTATCGTTGCCATCAACATAATGCTGAACAACTTCAATTGGAACGATTTCATCTTTAAATTTACCTTCTTTAATCGCTTTTTCAGCTAATTCATGAGAACGAACTGCAAAAGCATCCTGATCTTCCCTGCTTACTTCATAGCGATTGGCTACTTCCTCAGCAGTATGACCCATACTCATATAATATTGAGGTGCTTCTTCAGCTAGCTTGGGATTAAGACGGACAGTATTTCCTGTCATTGGAATCATGCTCATTGATTCCACTCCACCAGCAAGAACGGCTTTAGAATGGCCTAGCATTACACGTTCTGCTGCATAAGCTATTGCTTGAAGACCTGAAGAACAAAAACGGTTAATTGTGATTGCCGGTGTTGAATCTGGCAGCCCCGCCAATGCACCGATATTTCGCGCAACATTCATTCCTTGTTCTGCTTCAGGCATTGCACAACCCATAATCAAATCATCTATAGGACCTTCATAGCCAGCTCTTTTTAATGTTTCTTTTACTACTATTGCCCCAAAATCATCAGGACGTACGGTTGCAAGTGATCCTTTTTTCGCCTTAGCAATTGGCGTTCTTGCACCTGCTACAATTACGGCTTCACGCATTTGTGTATCCCCCTTATTCATTGCTTATGTTAATTCAGTCTTCGTACAGTTTATGAATTCACAAATCAGTTACGTAGTGGTTTCCCCTTGATAAGCATGTGCTGCATTCTAGCTTGTGATTTCGGATCAGCTACAAGACTTAAAAATGCTTCGCGTTCTAAGTTGAGTAAATACTCTTCTGAAACGCTTGTTCCGTATGGTACAAGTCCTCCTGCAATTACGTAGGCTAGCTTTTTCGCGATTTTCAAATCATGCTCACTGATAAAGCCTGATTGGAACATACCCTGTGCTCCTAATAAAAGTGTTGCATAACCCGGTGCGCCAACAACCTTCACTTTTTTAGGAACCGGTGCTGTATAACCAGCCTCTGAAAGCGCAAGTACAGCTTGTTTTGCATCATAGATTAAATGATCTGGATTAACTGAAATTCCATCAGCAAAGCTTAGGAAGTTATTGTCGCGTGCTTCTTCACCCGATGTAGAAACAGTAGCCATTGCAATTGTTTCAAACACCTTATTGGCAATTGCTTGATAGTCAATTTCCACTCCGTTTGGTAGACCTTTCAAGAATTTTTCATAGAGTGCTAGATTACCTCCACCACCTGGAATTAAACCTACCCCTACCTCTACTAAGCCCATATACGTTTCACTGGATGCTTGGATATGAGCAGCCGGTAAACAAACTTCCGAACCCCCACCCAGCGTCATGCCAAATGGTGCAGCCACAACAGGCTTTGTACTGTATTTCACTCGACGCATCGCTTTTTGGAATGCACGAATTGTATAGTCTAATTCAAAAATATTATCATCTTGAGCTTCCATTAAAATCATGCCCAGGTTCGCACCGACGCAGAAGTTTTTGCCTTGGTTTCCAATCACAAGCCCTTTGTAATTGGCTTCAACTTCATCAATTGCGAAATTCAGCATTTGGATAATGTCTAGTCCGATTGCATTAGATTTCGAGTGGAACTCTAGTAAAGCAACTCCATCCCCTAAATCTATTAAACTAGCGCCTGAATTCGATTTAATAACCCCTTGTTTTTTCTTATAGCGTTTTAAATCGATTACTTTTTCATTAACCGGGACTTTCACATACTCAGATCCGTTGTAATAAGCTAAATCTCCATCTAATTCTGTATAGAATGATTCAAACCCTTGAGATAAAAACTCCTTAACGAAGCCAGGTACTTCCCTGCCTTCTGCTTCCATTTTTTCTACGGATTGCTTAACACCGATAGCATCCCACATTTCAAATGGGCCTTGTGTCCAGCCGAAGCCCCATTTCATGGCATTATCGATTTCCACAATACTATCAGCAATGACACCTGTCATTTCAGCAGAGTAAAGTAATGTTGGAGCAAAAATGTTCCATAATAATTCACCTGTACGATCTTTGGCATAAACAAGTGTCTTCACTTTATTTGGAAGACCTTTTGTTTGTTTGGCCATCTCAATAGAAGGTGTTTGCAGTTTTTTCGCTGGTACATATGCTAAAGTTTCAGGGTCAATCTCAAGAATGTCTTTCCCCTTTTTCAAGAAGAAACCTTGACCTGATTTCGCACCTAACCAACCATTTTCAACTAATTTTTTCATAAGTTCTGGCACTTCAAATACTTTTTGCTCTTCGCTAGTAGTTTGATCATAAACAGTTTTAGCTACGTGCAGGAATGTATCTAGTCCTACGACATCTAAAGTTCTAAACGTAGCTGATTTTGCTCGGCCAATTAATGTCCCAGTTACCGAGTCAACTTCTCCTACTGAATATCCACGCTCTAACATTTCTCTTAATGTCACTAATAACCCATATGTGCCGATTCGGTTCGCAACAAAGTTTGGTGTATCTTTACCGATTACAACCCCTTTACCCAGCACATCTTCGGCAAACGTTTTCATAAAGGAAACAACCGTTGGCAACGTTTGTTCTGTCGGAATGACTTCTAATAGTTTTAAATATCTTGGTGGATTAAAGAAATGTGTACCTAAAAAGTGCTTTTGGAAATCCTCTGAAAGACCTTCACTCATGGCATTTACGCTAATCCCGGAAGTATTTGAACTAATAATTGTTCCTGGTTTACGTACCAAATCTATTCGTTCAAATAGATTCTTCTTAATATCTAAGTTTTCAACCACCACTTCGATTATCCAGTCAACGTCCTTTAGCTTATCTAAATCATCCTCTAAATTCCCCGCAGAGATTAGTGCTAAATTTTTCTTGGATGTGAGTGGTGCTGGTTTATGCTTTAACAATTTTTGAATTGCACTAGTCGCAAAACGATTTCGAATAGCAGGGTGTTCCAGTGTAAGTCCCTTTGCTTCTTCTTCTTTCGTTAACTCTCTTGGTACTATATCTAATAATATTGTTGGAATCCCGATGTTTGCTAAATGTGCTGCAATTCCTGATCCCATTACCCCTGAACCGAGTACGGCTGCTTTTTGAATTTTGTAAGACATAAACATCCCCCTTAATCCTTTGAATGAATACTCATTCATTTTATGCCGAAAAAAAATAAATTCATAAAATTTAATTCTTTAAATCACTTTTTCTGTTCTTAGTGTAGATGATTTCCTTAAATTTAGCAACCACTTTTAACTTAATTTTCTAAATAATTCAGATGATTTTTTCTAAATTAGTAGAGTTATTACTATTTTATGAACAATCATTCATTAAGTCAAAATACTTTTCCCAATAATTTAAAATGTGTACACTACATATAAGGAGAGTGATTATAATGCAAAATATTACTACAAATGAACAATTTAACGAAATTATCGCATCTGAACAACCTGTGATTGTAAAATTCTACGCTGGTTGGTGCCCAGATTGCACACGCATGAACATGTTTATTGATCCAATTATTGAAGAATACAATCAATACACATGGTATGAAATGAACCGTGATGATTTCCCTGAACTAGCAGAAAAATATCAAGTGATGGGGATTCCAAGTTTATTGATCTTCAAAAACAGTGAAAAACTTGCACACTTACACAGTGCAAACGCAAAATCACCTGAAGATGTAAAAGAATTCTTAAACGCTCAATAATTATTAAGTTTGTAGACTTTTAGCTATGAATAGGTTGTAGAAACTTTATTCATAGCTTTTTTTATGCTTACATTAGTGGAAATTATTTAGTCTAAGATAGAATTTAAGGGGATGAAGTTGAATGCCATATGTAAATATCAAAATTACCAATGAAGACGTGACACCAGAAAAAAAAGCTGCCCTCATTAAAGGCGCAACTCAATTACTTGTAGATGTACTCGGTAAAAACCCCGCAACAACAGTTGTAGTGATTGACGAAGTCGATACCGACAACTGGGGCATCGCCGGAGAGACTGTAACCAGCAGAAGAAAAGAAGGAAAATAAATAGTATATTAGTGGAGAAAACCGAATCATCTTCTCCACTCTATTTTTTGCATAGACTCTTTCTAATAGACACTCCTCTGAATCCCCTCCAGCTTTCGTTCAATAACCACAACTACTAGATGATTCTTCAATTTTATTTCATGGCCGTTCGCAATAAACTCTCCCAACCGTCAGTTTCTCTTTCAATCCCTAAGATCCCGTATATTTCCTCTAGCTTGCGGATTTCATAGGTAGGTATAATTTCAGTGCTAAGACGCACTTGTTCCTTAATGTTAACCCAGCAAGTGTCGATTCCGGCATTCCAGCCGCCTGTCACGTCAGCACTAAAGGAATCTCCGATGATTAACGTTTTACTCAAATCTAAATTTTCGATGTGAGAAAAAGTATAGTCGAAAAAGCCTTTCATCGGTTTTTGATAGCCTGTATCCTCTGAAACGAATACTTTTTTAAAATACGGATCTAGACCTGAATCCTTTAAGCGTTTTTGCTGTGTGGGTGAAGCACCGTTTGTCACAATATATAAATCAAATTCAGTATGCAGCCTTTGAATTAAATCCAATGCTCCCTCTATTGAATGATGACCTTCCGAAAGATATCTTCGGTAGTTTTTCTCCAAAGCCACACCGTCCACATTGATGCCATACTGTTCGAATAATAGAGCAAATCGCTTATTTACAACTTCATCCCGGTCCATCTCATCATTTTCATATGCCTTCCATAATGACTCATTTATTTTTTTGTAATTCGCTTTAATGTCGGGTGTTAATGTAAACTGTTGATCGTTAAATAGGTTTTGGAGGGCGACTTCCTCCGAAGCCCCAAAGTCCAGCAGAGTATCATCTAAATCAAATAACAAAGTTTTATATTGTCCCATTGTGCTCTCCTATTCTTTTTTAAAATTCTCTTATAAAATTATAGCATTCATTTGTACACAATACTTCATATCCCATATGATAATAGTAAGAAGGTGTGAGGTGAAGATATGAAAGTTCAACTAAATGTACAAGGAATCTCCCAATATAACAAAGACATTAGCCCACGATATCAGAACTCTGCTTGTGGCCCTACTACAGTATTTGTCATTTTAAATTACCATAACTATCAGCAAGCTAAAAATATCAATGACCTATACAAACTTCTAGGTGGAACTAAAATCGGTCTATTTAGATGGCGACTGATTAAAAATTTAAGAAAACTCTTAGGTCCCAAATGGAATGTATCTCGCTGCACACTAGCTGAAAGCCTGAAAGAACTTGAGGCTGGAAGACCGGTTGCCATGAAATTTGATAAACACTTCACGTTTCAATGGTTGGCAAAACCCACTTTCAACTACCACTGGGTTCCATTAATCGGTTATCTCATCCAGGATGATGAGCTTTATTTAATCCTCCATGATAACGGTGGACGAAATCGTGAAAGCCAAATCAGAAAAGTTCGCTTTGCCGATAACCACAAAGTATTAAGCTTCGTAAAAATAGAGCCAAAGTGATCCCCAAAATCACCCTGGCTCTAATAATTTAAACTAATGAATATAAAGAACGTGCATGTTTCGCAATTAAGCTTAACCCTCTGTCATTAAGACGTGAAAAAGTTTCTTGCGCATAATCCTTCAAAATTAGCTCTTCTAAGTTAGCATCAATCTGCATATCTCTTTGAATTTTAGCTAACTGATGTGAAAGCTTCAACATTTCTAGGTTCTCGCTTACTTTATTACGTTGGGCTGGTTTTAGTACAGCTAAATTCTCCAATACCCCATCGATAGATCCGTAACTTTGGATTAGCTGTAACGCAGTTTTTGGACCAATACCCTTCACTCCGGGATAACCATCACTTGAGTCACCCATAAAGGCCTTTACATCCGCAAACTTGTAAGGTTCAATTAAGTATTCTTCTTTGAAACGTTCTTCTGTATAGACGTCGTATTCAGAATATCCTTTTTTTGTGAAGGCAATTTGTGTAGAGGGATTTAATAATTGAAGTAAATCCTTGTCACCTGAGATGACCGTAATGGAAGCTTCATCCTTCCATTTTTCGATCATTGAGCCAATCATATCGTCAGCTTCCATACCGACTTCCCCAAAGTTTTGCCAGCCAATCATCTCTGATACTTCTTTCGCCATATCGAATTGAGGCAGCATTTCTTCTGGTGGTGCAGGACGATTTGCTTTATAGCCATCAAAAATTTCATTTCGGAAGGTTTGTGCGCCCATATCCCAGCAAACGGCAAGATGGGTAGGGTTATAAATTGATTGAGCAGTTAAAACATGGCGGGCAAATCCTTGAACCCCATTGGTCGGTGTTCCATCTGCCAAACGAATATAATGCCCCATCGCACTAGAGGCAAAAAAAGAACGGAATAATAGAGCCATTCCATCCACTATTAAAAGATGTGGTTTATTTGTCATCTGAAAAATCCTCTCTAAATCTAGTGTTCTTATTATAACAAAACTATTGCCAGATGAGATGACAATTCAATTGTTAATTAATTCATATTGAACTTTTTTCTAGGTAAAAATCTTAACTCGCCTTTAGCAGGTTGAGTTGATGTCTCAACTTTGCAAATACCCAACAGCTTAAAATGGAATGGATTAGCTCCTAATAGCTTAATCTTTTTTTCAAGCCTCTTAAGTTAAATTGTAGAAGCAATTGACTAATAGGAGATGTTGAGACGTAGCCTGAGAAGACCGTTACCATCTTCCCTCCAAAGTTTTCTTTTAGTTCTTCTAAAAGAGTCGAATCCTTAATATCACCAAAATCATAAATTCGATATCCTTGCATTCCAAAATACTTCATATTATCCCAGCATAAAAAATAATTTGCACTTTTACTTAATTTGTCCGATTGTAATGCTTGTCCATTATCATATAACGCCATGACCATTTCTTTACCAGTAACATAAACCCGATAATATTCGGTATCTTTATGTTCATTTTCAATTTTGGTAATAACTAGGCCACCTTGGTCCCGTAAGAGCTTTAGTGTTTGCAAGTCAAACCTGTTCAGTTTTCTTGCTTCCTTTTGTATAGCATTTGAATTATATAATTGTTGAAATTCTTCAATATCTTGATCAGATGGATGATCAAACCTTGTAATTGTCCAGTTCTCTTCCTGGATCTCATCTAACAAATTAATAACGTGATCGGACATTCGATTATATAGAGTAGACTCACCATTTCTTAAATTTATATGGACGGTTTTCTTTGCCTGTAGTTTACGACTTGGTTTTAATACATGAGTATAACAAATAATTTTCGGTTCATATCGACTACCATATTTTGATTCTTGGAAAAAAACTTGATTAAATGGCAGAGCAAATAATTTTCTACTGATTTGCAGCATTGACTACACTCCTTCGATCATCTATTTTCTGAACATTCCCGTGAAAGTTATCTATTATTTTTTATATTATTTTCATTTTAAAAATATGCATTTTAATTATTACTAGTTTCACTATCCATGGAGCCATAAGTTATTTTCTCATTATATTTTTATTTTAAGATAACAATCACCTTTTTATTTTCCAACGAAATATTTCCTTGGTAATAAATGACTATCTGCATAACGCTAGATAAAATGAAACTTTATCTTATGAAAACAAAATGAATCTCAATTCCTTGATGTTTTAAAAAAATAATTTAATGCACGTGCAAAATTAAATACAATAGACAAGATTTTCTCCTAACTCTCCTTTCTAAAATCTCCATATCAGTTTAAATACTAGAGTAAATTAATAGTTTCTAATCTTGCTTTCATTTACCTAATTATTGACAACAAACTTCATTTATAATCCTAAAAAGGAAATAAATGTTTAAAACAAAAAAACCCTTCTCTAAAAAGAAAAGGGCAACTTCTATTCAATTTGTTTCATATCTCGGATTGCTTGAATTGATAGACGAACGAGTAAAATAGCACATAAAAACAGACCAAAATATGCGGCGATATTTAAATAAATAGCATATGCTGTGTGAACTACTTGAGAGATGGCAAGTAAGGCAACTGAAATTACGCCAAACGTAATGCCGACAAAGAGTAGTACGAATCTAGAAAACAGCTGGGTAATGAATTTTGAGTTGTTCTTATCGGAGAAAATATCGTGATGCAAGATGACCTTTCCATCCTCAACTCGTTTAAACAGCTGGTCAACCCTGCGAGGAATTTTCCGCAGATTTGGCAAGAGTAATGCTAATTCCTCTTCCATTCTTTCTTTTGTTGCAAGTGGTTCTTTGAAAGGCTTTTTCAATGTTAGCTTTAAGAAACTACTCGAAAAGATTTTAGCCTCCTCAAAGATGTTAAAGTTACGGTCAATGATCCGCAATGTACCATCTAATGTAACAATGACCCTCAATGCCAGACTGACAGACGGATAGAATTGCAATCCAAAATCCCGTATCACCGAGAAAATCGAGTAAACAATCTCGTCTGTTCGAATTCTTTCTACATACGAAATCTTCAATAGGATTTGACTAATAGCTTGTTCCAATTCTCCACGGTCGACATCATTCCGCTTCTTGACCAATAGCGATATACCGTCATATAGAATCGAAGCGTCACTTTTTTGGACACCAATGAAAAATAACTTTAACCCTTCTTGCTGTGAAGCAGATAATCGGCAAACTGCTCCAAAGTCTAATAAAGTGATTTCTTTTGTTGCACTATCATAATAAATATTCCCAGGATGTGGATCGGCATGGAAGATTCCTGAAACTAAGGCTTGTTCCAAATAGGAAAAAAGTAAAGTTTCCGCGATATCATGACGACTCGTCACTCTTTCTTGAGGTAAATTAGCGACACTTACACCTTGAGCTAAGTCCATCACTAAGATATTTTCATTGCTAAATTCCTCATAAACCTTGGGAATATTTACTCTTAAATCACTTTTCTCCATAACATTACTGATTTGCGTCATATTGCGAGCTTCTATATTAAAGTCAATCTCTTCCCTTAAGGAAGACGCAAACCCTTCAGCTAAATCTCGAAAGCCTAAACTTTCTGCCCATTGTGATTTACTTGTAATCCAATTGGCAAATTCGATTAGGATACTTAAATCTTCGCGCATAATATCTTTTACATCTGGACGTAATAGCTTAACTACAACTTGTTCATTCGTTTTTCGTAATACCGCTTTATGTACCTGGCCAATAGAGGCAGCTGCAACTGGTGTTATATTAAAATAGGAAAATACTTCATCTACTTCACCACGCAGATTTTGTTTTAGAATTTCATGTACTTGATTCTCAGATAATGTATTGACATTTTGTTGCAATTTCTCAAGTTCTTCTATAAATATTGGCGAAAATAATTCTTTTCGGGTTGACAGTACTTGCCCAAATTTAATAAAAATCCCACCGCATTGCTCAAGTGTTTCACGTAATGCTACTGCCAACTCACGGTCAGAATCACGATTCCTAGCATATTTCACCGTTCTTGTAATCCCGTTTGTGACAGCAATTTTGACTACAGTCCGTAATCTTTTTTGGTGTCGCCAATAGCCAAGTAATTTTTTGAAAAAGGATTTTTTTCCATTGTGCCTGCCTGATTTTTCATCAAATGCAATCGGATCAAAAAGTTCAAATAATAAATAGATCAGCATGGAAATGAGTAGCATACTGCCAATCCACAATAGAGTCGTAACATTGACAACACTATTAACCGTATCAAAAGAATATTCTTTCCCCTTTAGGTACGTATACCAGTAGATGAAGGTTGTAGAAGTAACACTTATGACAACCGACAAGACTCGTTTAAAAAGATTGACGTTCGCTCCTATCAATCGACCACTTATAAAAAAAGTAAAAACGGCCACGAGTAATATTAGAAGGATTGGTTTAATAATTGTCATTCCCTACACTCGCTTTCTCTCTGTCAATTTCTACTGTGCGATCTTGCAATCTACAGTAATTTCTACATTCCCTTTTAACGCTTTACTAATCATGCAGGTTTCTTCTGCTTTTAGGGCTAATCTTCTAGCAATACGTTTATTTGAATCGCTACCATCTTGCAGGAAAATCTCGATATGATGAATGATTTGTTTATATGTAAAAATATTATTTTCCACCTGAACAATTCCATCTGATTGAAGAACTAAACGAGCTTTAACATTTGAACGTTCCAGCATCGCAGCCAACGAAATGATATAACAGCTAGCTGCTGCACTTAAAAGTAATTCGTCGGGATTCGTTCCTATACCGGGACCATCCATCTCGCGTGGGATTGATATCGTGGATTTTAGATTCTCGCAGTGTATTTCACTCGAATCATTTCTTCCACCATCCCAGCTTGTTTGAAGCTTAAAAATATGTTCAACTTTATTAGACATTTCCTTCCACCTCACTCTCCTAACTATACCATTTCTACACGATAGGATGAAAACTAAAAACTATAATTCCGGAGAAATGAAAAAAAGGACCCACCTAAGTGAATCCTAACCCATTACTGCTCTATCTTGATATGCTGAGAAGTTACTGTGCTCTACTAAAAATCCAACTCTATAGTTTTTGTTGTTAACTCTGTCATTAAGCCAACTGAGTGTATGGTAATCTCTTTTGAACCTATTGTGAACACGACTCCGTGAAGTTGGCCTCTTTCAAAGATGGCCCCTCCACCATCTATTCCTAGCTTCCTTTGGCAAGATGAAATCCAGATGTCACTTGATTTATCTTCATTTAATAGAACTGTCGGTGTGTGTCCAAATACGACAATTTCTTTTGCTTTATGTGGGACATTATAAAACTCTTCTCGAATCCAATAAAAATCCTCTTCCTTTGTATCTCGGAAATTCTCTACAACAGAAGAAATTCCTGCATGCACAAATAGGAAGGGTCCCCATAAATAAAAACGTCTTAACCCCTTCACAAACTCAATAATCTTAGAATGCTCTTTTTGAATTTTAGCTGTCATCTCTTTTACAGAAAAATTTGTTGTGGCAATATTAAAAGCGGGATCATTGTAAAAACTTTGAACAGTAGCTGCTCCCCCAACCTTTGGATTAAAATAATATTCGGATACCTCTTCTGGTTTATCAAGCCACCCCAAAAATAATTGCTCATGATTTCCACTCAAGGTCACCACATCATAATCCTGTGCTAGTTGGATGACTTTTTGTAATACCCTTAAACTCTCTGGTCCCCGATCTACATAATCCCCAAGGAAAACTAGTTGTTCTTCCTCCGGATTCCATTTGGTTAAAAGGGATTCCAGCAAACTGTAACAACCATGTATATCACCAATTACGAAAACCTTATCCAATTACACACACCCCATTTACATAAACAAACTTCTTACTCATTGTTAGATAAACTTAAAAAGCTAATTTTTGTCTCATTATTCATTCTATTCATACTATATCATATTCAGTTGGAAAATTTTTTATATCTATAAGAAAAGGAGTTTTCTGCATATTTAAGAAGAAAATTTGATATTCTTTAACTTATTCCCTTTCTATAAGCTTCATTAGGCATAATAATCTACCTGATTTTTAAAGTAATATTTCTTTTTTTATTTATCTCTAGACAATCCTGTAATTACCTTGTATAATAAAGCTTATAATAATTATATTGCTTCATATCTAATGAATTCACATGTTACAAAAAGTAATCGTGAACGTTCGGTACTTTTTGTAATGTGTGAATTTTTTTATAGTTTTTGAAGTAATTGGTTATTGATTAAATTTTTTGGAGGTCTATTAATATGACACAAGGTACAGTAAAATGGTTTAACTCAGAAAAAGGTTTTGGATTTATCGAAGTTGAAGGTGGAAACGATGTATTCGTACACTTCTCTGCAATCCAAGGCGACGGTTTCAAAACTTTAGAAGAAGGTCAAAAAGTTGAATTCTCAGTTGAAGAAGGAAACCGTGGACCACAAGCTTCTAACGTAACTAAACTTTAATTTGAAGCTCAAAGGGCAATCTCTATTAAGAGGTTGCCCTTTTTTCAATTGAATATTTGCTTGATTAAACTGTAATACCCCGACTGCGTTTCACATTGTAGAGTGTTTTTCTCCAGGCGGTTACAATTATTAATAATTCTCTCAAAATTATTGGGTCTACTGATTAAATAGCCTTGTACCGCATCACATTCACTATTCACTAAATAATTGAATTGCTCCATTGTTTCTACTCCCTCAGCTACCACATTTAGATTTAAATGCTTTGCCATGGAAATAATCAGGTCCACTAAAGGTTCATGCTCGCTTTCACTCATATTATTGACAAAATCCCGATCAATTTTTAAACAATCAATTGGTAAGTCCTTTAAATAAGAAAGGGATGAATAGCCTTTTCCAAAATCGTCTAAAGCAATCGTGACACCTAATGCTTTTAGATCATGAAGGATTGGCAATAAAAAGTTTTTATCCATTGTCATTGTTTCCGTGATTTCCAGCTGTAAGCTTGCTGGTGGCAATTTTGTTTCTTCTAAAATGGAACTCACTACTTGAACAAAGTTTTCATGGAAAAGCTGGCGAAGAGAAAGATTCACAGCAACATTCACAGGCTGCCCCAAGGTTTCCTGCAGTACTTTTGTTTGTTTACAGGCTGTTTCCAGAACCCATTTCCCTATAGGAACAATCAATCCTGATTCTTCTGCTATCGGAATAAACGCAGAAGGTGGAATCAGACCTTTTTTAGGATGATTCCAACGCACAAGAGCTTCCATCGAGATATCATGCTTTGTTTTTAATTTTAACTGTGGTTGATATTGAAGAAATAATTCATTATTTTGAATGGCTTTATATAAATCATTTTCTAACATCAGCTGTTCTTCTCGTATACATGACATTGCTGGCTCATAAAAAATACATTGTTCAGGAACCTTTCTCGCTTCATACATAGCAAATTGAGCACATTTAATAAGGTCCTCTGCATTTTTTGCATTCTCAGGGTAATAGGCACATCCTATATTGACTGTAATGTTAAGAGAAAAGTGCTGGATGCAAAACGGTTGCTCCATCAATTCCATTAGCTGTTTACACAGAGTAAGAAAAGCTTCCTTTTCATTTTTTCTATCACTTAAGATGACAAATTGATCTTCTTTCAATTTCCCGATAATATAGTCTGGAAATTGATTCTGCAATCTTTCTGTGATTAGTTCAAGCATACGATTTGTATAAAAAGAACCTAAAGAGCTTTTAATGGTAGTTAAGCGATCTACTTCAAATACCAATAGTGCTTTGTCTGAGATACTAATTTCTAAATTCTTATAAATTTTTTCTATTAAATAACGTTCATTAGGAAGCTTTGTAACTTCATCATAATAAGACATAAAATACTTCTCTTTTTCTGAAACAGTTAATTTTTGTTCCGCTTCACGTAAAGTTTTTATCGTATCTTCATAAATGAATTTTACACAAGTTGCTAAATAGAACAGTATCATAATCACAATTGAAAAAAATATATTATTGGAAAGTGAATTCTCTTTAGAAAAAATAAGAATACTTACAAAAGCTAGGAATATTAAGCCAAGCGCTACATATACTATATTTTTCCGATGCAGGTAAGAATAAATATTCATCATCAACCCCCCATTTTTAAATCAAAATAACTAAATCATCCCAAGAACTTCTTAGGTATTTTGGAATGATAAAATTTTCTTAGTAGTTACTTTTTATTTAATCGTACTTATGGGGGGTTTTGATTTTTTGTACACTATTTTATACTTCTTCAGTTATTGAATTTTTATTTTCAACTTTTTTCAATAATTCTTCTAAGTCCGCTTTATATTTCTGATAAATACTTTCATGTCCTAAGGTGTGAAAAATCGTGAATGCCCGGTTACATTTCTCTTTTCCTTGTGGGATGGAATTTTCAACTATATCGAGCATTCCTTCATAATAGATTATTAATGTTTGCTCGAAGAAATCAGAAACTTTCTTATAATATTTTTTGGTTGCATCCAAGACTATTTTCGAATACTGATAGCCCTCGTATTTAAAACTACATTCTAAAAGATTGAAGAATATATAACTTAGCATATTTTTATCCAAGTTTAAGCCTTTATATTTATCTGCACGATTTAATAAGTTCTTTGTCATTAAAAAAGCAGTTTCCGGGGGGAACAAGAGGATAAAATTATTCATAATAGCCAATTCATGATAGCACCACTCGTCCATACTTAATAAGTAATCTGTAATTTCCTTAATATATTCATCTTTAACTTTAGATGAATCCAAGTCGTTCTCTATACAATGGCACAGTATATATAAATGCCTTAAGAAAATATCCCCATTCTTTTTATATTGCTCATTAACTCTGTTTTTAATTTTTGATATTTCTTCCATGTCATTGGCATAGTACAATTCGATTACTCTATTAAATTCATTCATTTTGGATGATTTAGTATAATCGTTTTTTATGTAGAAAAATTCATTATAGGTAACATTACAATATTCTAGAATTTCTGTTAGTTTATCTGAGGAGATACTATTCTTACCAGATTCAATCCGCGCAATATAGGGACGCGTCATGCCAATCGCAGTCGCTAATTCTTGTTGAGTAATTTTTTTATTTGTACGGATATATTTTATAACCTGCCCTATTTCCATTATAAATCCCCCTCACTTTTATGTATAATATAGTTTACATATTAACCTTATTTTAACTCTTTTTAGTACAATTTCATTATATTAAATATCTAAAGAAAGGAATGAAAAACTATGAAAAAGACTTTTAATATCATTAAATTAACAGTAATAGCTACTGCAATTCTTATCTCTACTACTCCAGTAATTAAACCTATGGCTTGGTTAATAGGATACGAGTAATTAGCCATTATTTTTTATTCTATCTTTTATATTTTCCTTATGTTTTCTACCTTTTATCAACCAGTCTGTAATTGTTATTCCTCCTTTTTCTGGAGGATTTTTTTATTACTATAATTTTCCTTACCTTCATTATATATATAACATAAAAACCACGCTATCTAAATGCATAACGTGGTTTTTATGTATATATAACTGTATCTTCCTATCTTTTTGTTGATTAGTATTAGAGTTAAACACTACTAGGTTCAGCTTTACAAAATAGTTCTTCTAAAAGCTCTTTGTTTTTCTCGGCAAATTTTTCGTTATGTGAAGAAACCATCCCATATTGATCGGCTTTTGGGTCGATATACTTCTTCGCGTTATTAACGGCCAGTACTGCATCTTGGAATGTACCGATCAATAAATTTACTTTATCGTCATAAGTAACAATATCGCCAGCACCGAAAATTCCCGGTACAGATGTTTTACACTGTCCCAAGCTAACTAAGTAGTAATCATCTTTACGTATCGGTTTAATATCCTCTGCAAACGTCAATGATACCTCACGATTATAGCCATGACTTATTAGTACATCATCAACCTCTAGTTCATGCGTTTCCCCATTTTGGGAGATGACCACTTTTTCAATCGCCGTTTTACTGTCATTCGAAACGACGGATTTAATTTCCGAATTCAGCATAATTTGAACACCATGCTCTTTTAGTTTATCAACTTGAGATTCATGGGCTGTTAGTTGGTCCTTGCGATAAATAACAACTACTTCTTTCGCGACAAATAAGAGCTCCACTGCCCAGTCAATTGCTCCATTCCCGCCACCTGATACAAGTACCTTTTTATTGCGGAAACGTTCCAACCCTAAAATCGTATAATGTAAGTTCGACATTTCATATTTCTCTGCGCCTTCGATTTCAAGCTTAATAGGACTTAAAATACCTCCACCTACAGCGACAACGATTGTTTTTGAATAATGGACTTCACCCGAATTCGTTGAAATGACAAAAATATTATCTTTCTTTTCGACTTTTTCCACTTTCGTATTTAAACAGATTGTTGGTGAAAATGTGTTCGCTTGGTTGACTAAATTTTTAACAAATAGCTGTGCTTGCATTGGTGGCTGCCCACCTACATCCCACAGTACCTTTTCAGGATAAATATTCACCTTTCCACCCAAAACAGGCTGTACCTCGATAATTTTCGTTTTCATACTACGTAAGCCACTATAAAAAGCACTATATAAACCAGCTGGACCGCCACCAATTATTGTTACGTCATATAACTCCATGTTAACCTCCTGAAATTCCCATCTATCTCAACACCGATAACTATTCTCATTACTTACAATAATATAGATAATGATAATCAATTTCAATAACAATTATGCAAATAAATCAATTCATATGATTATTCGTTGGTTCACCAAATAAAAAAGCTCCTGATAGTTAAGCAGAAATACTCTGCTTACCTAACGGGAGCGACTATTTATTAATTTTGTATACAAAACCATGATCGGTGAACGAGGACTGCAAATACTAAAAATCATTTAATGCAACTGGCGATAAACATGGAAGCATCTTGATTCATGAAAATGCGATTTCCATGATGGAAAGTCTTAATGTCAATCGATTTAAATCCGACTTCGGTTAAAGTTTTATCAAGTTCATCATGCGTAAAGCCGTTATGCACTTTCGGATGATTTATCTGATCGTTCTTGTCGAAATCAATAATGATTAGTTTTCCATCATCATTTAATATGTTGAACAATTCTTGCAAGATTTTTTTAGTGTCCGGAATATGAAGAAGGACTAATGACATTAAAATAATATCTGCCTTAAGTTTAGGAGTTTCTTGAGTAAAATCTGAGAAAAGCACTTTTGAGTTGGTAATTCCTTTATGAGAAATTTTAGCTTTCGCTACCTCCAACATTTGTTCTGATGAATCGACCAATAAAATAGAATCTACTAACGTACATAATTCTAAACTAATTAAACCAGTACCACTCCCATAATCCATCAAGGATTTCGATTTACTATTTTGCAATTCGGATTTTACTTCCTTAACGATCACTTTAGCTAATTCAATTCTTTCTACTGTATCATATCTTTTGGCCATCTGTTCAAAAACGTTATTTTCCATATCCTGCTCCCCTAATCTTTAAAAATGTTACATTGTGGTCATTATAGCAAATGCAAAACCTTAAGGGGCAATTAGACACTTACAAAACCGCCATTAGAAGTTTTTTGGGAGTGAAAAGAACTGATTTATTGTAGAAAATCGACCATTTGCCTATCCATGAATGCCGAAAACCTTTCGAGGCAGCTCACCGCCTTCTCCACCAACCTATTCCTTTTGGAACCCAAGAATAATTTCGTCGACTACTGGTCTTGACTTTCTCGTTATCAAGTCAAACATAACCTCTGTCACAGTTGCTTCGGTTATAACTTCTTCTCTCTGATTTAGAATCTTTTGCTCAAAGACAAAGCTCGTATTCCCCAAACGCAAAGGTATAGTTTTAACGATTAAACGTTCATCTACCTTGGCTTCCTGTTTGTACAGAATCTCTAATTTTAGTACAACAGACTCTATATTTCTTTTGTTTAATTTCTCGAACGATAACCCCGTCTTCTTAAACCAGTCTGTCCTGCCAGCCTGGAGATACTGGAGATAAATCATGTGATTCACATGTCCTAAACTATCAATATCCTCTTCTTTTACTACGATTTCTGTTATTGAGTTCATTTTATCCAAATCTCTCCCTTCGTCAACGATAGTATAAGATACTATGTAAAAAGGATGAAGATTACTTCTTTTTTACTAATTGATACAATAAATTGATTCCTCTCTTTTAGACTTCCAGGAGTTTGTATGGCGTTTTAGTCTAAAAGCGTGCTTCATTCATTTTTTTCGATAGTAAAATAAAACAAAGTCCCATTCCTATTTGATTGTAAAGAATACTTTATATGGAGGATCCTTGCTATATCCTCGATTATTTTTAATCCTAGGCCCTCATTTTTACTTGTAATATCGAATCCAATTCCATTATCTCTAATAGATACGCACTTTTCCTCAACGATTACTTCAAGTTTTTTAGCTTTTGAATGTTTTAAGGCATTTTGGAAGATGTTATCAAATAATCTTTGGAGCCATAGTTCGTTGCTAGTCCAAACCAATTCTTCATCTAACGGACGATATATTAATTCAATAGAATGAATACTATACAAATAATCCCACTTTTTTACCATAGTTTCTAATAAATTACCTATATTTACCTCTTCATTTAAAATATATGAATCCTCAAGTGTATCCGTAGAATGTAAATTAAATTCATTCGTTAAATCAGCAATATAATCTATTTGTTGATATAGTGATTCGAGTATTGGTGTTTGATCATTATATTGACCCTCCAAATAAAATAATTGTAATCTCACAGCGGTTAACGGTGTATTGATATCATGCCTTAATTTATTTAAGAGTTCTTTTTTGATTTCCCTCTGTTGTTTAAGTTCCAATTCTCGATAGGTTGTTCGCTCAATTAATAGATTTACCGACTTAATTAGTTCCGCTATTTCGTCATTGCTTTGAACGTCCAATGTGTTCGGAATCTTTTCGTCACTCGCTAATTTTCGAATGGTTTCATTCAGTATATTTATTTTATTTAATAGTGCATTAATCGACTTTGAAAATAAGAAAGCTAAAATTAATAGTGATAAAATAAATACGACTAGCATCGTAGGATATGCAAAAGATTCATGGAATGGAATACCATTATTCTTCGTTTTAAAAGCAATATTATAGATTATAGACATCAGAACACTAATCGCTAATAGTACTACTGGTACGCTGATAATAGCTGAAAATAATAATAATTGATATTTCTTTTTTAAACTCATTTCTTTATATAGGTATTTAATCTATACCCTTCTCCATATACATTTTGAATAATTTCACCATTTTTATCATTGATCTTTGTTCGTATTTTTTTGATATGTACATTCAAGATATTTTGATTTCGATCTTCCAGTTGCCACAAATAGTCAAAGAAATGTTCTTTCGTTAGAATTCTATCTCTATTTTCATATAAATAGAAAAAAATTTTACGCTCAATTGCCGTGAGCATAACTTCATTATGCAAACTATTACTGAAAACCCTTCTATGGTCAGCATCAATAGATAAGTGTTTGATTTGCGTAAAAGTACCATAATGATTTTCCAGCATTTTCTTCATTCTTAGTAGAAGCTCCCTAGGATCAATAGGCTTTGTCATATAATCCTCTCCAATTGTCAAACCCTGCAGTTTGCTATCCATATCATTTCGGGCAGATAGGAAAATAATTGGAATGTTTAACCCTAGTTTCTTAATATTCTTTGAAATTTGATAGCCATCTTCACCCGGCAGCATTATATCCATTATTACTAGATCCATCTTATGAATAAGATCCAGTATTTCCTTTCCATCAGTTTGCCAGCATACATTGAACGCTTCACGTTGTAAAATTTTTTGCAGTAAATCACCAATCATTAAATCATCTTCAACAATTAAAATATTATATCCTTTCATGACAAAGGCCTTTCTATTATTTCAATTTTTTATTGATAAATTCTATGGAAAGCTTATAAATCTCTTCCGGTTCGTATAAATAAATGCTGTGTGTACCTCTAATTATTTGGACATCCGCTATTTCTAGCTGTTCTGCAAATTCTTTATAATCTTCGTTTTTTTGTTTTGTATATCTAGAGTTTTTATGTTGGTCAGCAATTGCATCTAAAAATAAAATAGGTGTTTCTTTTGGTACCGGAAGATTAATTGATTTTTTACTGTTTTCGTCAGCCCGTAAAAGTTCTTGCTCCATATCATCATTAAAAAATTGTTTATAGGATAATGCTTTATAGATTTCTTTTTCTTCTTCAGATAAAAAAGACTGCCGAGTGACTTCAGGATTGAAAGTAGCAGAAGGAACAAGCCGATGCAAACCAATTTTCGTTAATAAATTCATGCCTCTTACTGTCCATTGATCAATCACGTTCATTTTGTGCGTTACGTATTGTTGAGGTAAACCAATATCCAAAGCAATAATTGCCTTTACTTCACTTGGATATTTTTGAGCCCAGTAGATAGCCTCAATCCCTGATAATGAGTGTGGCATCAATATATACGGCGGTTTATTGCCACTTTGAATTAGCACTTGTCTTGTTTGTTCCAATATTGTATCGATATCTCGATCATCGTCAAAAACATCGCTGAATCCATATCCCGCTCTTTCAACGACGGCAATCTTATTTTCTTTCGAGAACTTGCTATATAGCCCTTTCATTTCATAAACTGGTGCAGCAATTCCAGATCCAGACATAAATACATATGTATCCTCTCCGTCGCCCTCATGATAGACATTCAAATTTTTACTATTAATCTGAACGATTGCTCCCTCACCTTTAAGTAACTTTGATTCCTTACTTAGTTGAACATTATGGTAAATACAAACTGATACTACTACAAGCAAGATAATGGCAATGAACCAAACGATTAATTTCTTTAATATTTCCAAAATCTTTTTCATAGACTGCTCCTTTCAAGTTATATTGAAAGGATATGATAAAAATATAAATTTCTAATTAACTTTTGATCATTATTTTTTCTGTGCTTCAAATCTTTCCTAATTCTAGAGAGCGCCAGATTACTTAATAAAGGAATTCTTCACTGTTCAATAATCCAAAAAAATCAGTCGAAAAAACTATAAGTAAAAAAATGGCTAGTATCACTAATTGAATAGCTGTGAAGATATAATCATTTTTGTTTTCTGCATATCTTTTTTCCATCATTACTCTAACTATTTCAGTTATAAAGATACAAACAAACAAAAGATTATATGTTTCTAAATACCAAATACGGTCAAGAGGATCACGAGTGATATTAATGAAAATACCCATAATCATCATAGCAATAAAAACGATTCTAATTGCCCAATCTATCTTCGTATGTTTTTCATTCACATGGCCATAAGAAAAAAACTTTCTCTTTTCGACATTAAGCCATTTTCGTAAAGCTTTATTAAATAAAAAAAGAAAAAGCCCAAAAATAGATAGCACTACAATTAATTTTAAGAAAATACTCTCCATGAACAATTCACCGCCTATCAATCAATCTTTAATTTTATAACTAATAATATTAATTATTTCAAATGTCCTTCATCTAAACAATACCAATTTCCAAGAAAATGGAACCTTAAAAAGCGCAAATCCATTATATTGGAAATGCGCCATATTATTAAATTGTCCTATGTCTTAGAAACAACTGAATTCCTATTTTAGTTGATGATTGGTGGTACCTCTCTTTTTTTAAAATAATTATTCTTATTTTGTCAGCTCCGGTTATTCTTCTACAGTTATTTTTCTTTGTAGCATTAAAAATAAAAACACTCCTAATAATACAATCAAGCCACCTATAATCTGTAAGGCGATGACGCGTTCTCCCAGAAGAATTATAGCTAAAATTGTTGCCCCAATCGGTTCACCTAATATGCTCATAGAAACGGTTGTTGTGTTTACATAATTCAATAAATAATTATATATTACATGAGCAATCGTAGGGAAAATTGCTAATAACAGAAAAATACCCCATTCTCGTGTATCATAGCCACCAATAGGTATACCTGCCAATAGATTATAGATAGCTAAAGAAATTGCAGCAAAAAAGAACACGCAAAAACTGTAGATCCAATGGGAAATTTTCTTTACATTATTTTGTCCAATTAGCAAATAACCTACAACGGCTATTACACTTAGAAATGATAAAATATCGCCAATGATCACTGACTTACTATTTAAAGCAAAATCGCCCCAACCAACCATAACAACTCCTATCATAGAAATTCCTATAGTCAATAAGGTTAAGACATTCGTTCTTTCTTTAAATAAAAAATATCCTCCTATTAAAGCAATGATTGGTTGTAAAGAAAGTATAATAGTGGAACTAGCTACAGTTGTTAATTTTAAAGATTCAAACCATAATGCGAAATGGAGAGCTAAAAAAACACCAGCTACAAATAAAAACAACCATTCCTTTTTCGTTAGTTTTACAAACTCTTTTCTTTTCATGATTATGATTGGTAATAATAAAATGCATGCTAAAAACATACGGTACATACTTATTACTGTCGATGGTGCCTCCGACCACTTTACAAAGATTGCCGCAAAAGATATAGCTATTATAGAAATTGTTAGTAGTAATCCAACAGGTTTTTTCATGATTGCCTCCAATTAAATATTTATCAATGAATCGATATCTAGTTTAGCTTCTTTACTAAACCATCAATATAGAGACGCTTTATGCCTAACAAGATTCGCTCAACAGAATAGCCCTGATGGATTAGTTGTTCATCCACGTTATTTAATGTTCCTAAGATTGCTTCAACTGTAAAAGGAACATCTAGTTCTGTAACTTCTCCCTTTTCAAGAGCTTCCCACAAAATTTGAGTACATATTTTTCTCATCCATTGGTAAAGAGGTGATTGAATTGGTCGATAATTTGTAGAAGCTCTTGTAACCTCACATACCCAATCCAATCTAGGTTCCAGATAAGCTACAAACTTAATAATAACTTGGTATAGCTTATCTAATGAGGATTGATTCTTGTTTGTATTACTCAAATAATATTGCGTTTCATCTATTAATACCTGACACTCTTCACTGACTATATCCGCACAAATATCGCTAAGATTCCTATATTGTCTATACAAACTTGCCTGGCCGACCTTAGCCGTTTGAGCTATCTGGTGCATATTTACATTTGCAACACCACTTTGAATAAATAGCTCTTTAGCAGCGTTTAACACTTTTCTTTTTGTGATCTCAGTTCTCGGTGTTCTAATTGAAGCAGAACCATGTTTATCAGACAAATATAATTCCTCCTAACCTAAACGGACAAAATGTCCGATCTATGTATATAAAAAAACGGACATTTTGTCCGTTTTTTAAATTTTAGTATTTTAGCACACCCTCGTCAATTCTTTTTGTAAATTATTTATTTTATTCAACTAATTCAATTGTTACCATACGTACTATTCTTGTTACTTTTCTCTTAGAAATTTTAAAATATTAATAGTATCCACTTATTTTTTGTGCAGGACATTTATCTCACAAATGAAATAAAGTCAATATTCACCGGTTCAATACTATCAACCCGGAGCCGTGAGTTAATCTGCCCTCGATGGTAGTGACCATGCAAGGCTACATGAGTTAAAATATCACGTATGGAACTATTGAATTCTTTTCCCTTACTATTTGTATAGGATATTGATTTATCTAAATCTGTTTCTGCTAGATTAGTAAGAAATGCTGAAAAACTCCCTTCATTTTGTCTAACAAGATCCGCACAAACTTCTAAATTGACATCCGACCATATGGGTAGTCGTGAACTGTCCAATCCTTGTATTCTGGTTAGCCATACTTTTTCTGCCAAAAGGATATGGGAAAATAAACGATTCACCTCTTGATTTTCTTCTTCAATACACTGCAATGTCACGAGAATACGTTGGTTAGCCCAATTTAAATGCTCATACATCTTTTGAATCGTTCTCAAGGAGAATCGCACCACCAATCTTTAAAATTTGCCAATTGGGTTTACCACCAACTATTTATTACAGATAACTCCATGTTATTCGAGGGAAACAATAGACTTATATTCAACAAGACTTCCTCGTTCCCATTAAATAGAGTAAATACAAACTCTACTTATTCAAATATATTCAAATCTGTAAAAAATTATATTAATCATATTGAATTGTGTAGATATTTGTCGAAATATATCTATATATAAGTGTGGGGGAAAGCAAATGAAGAAGAAAAATTTACAGTTACGAAGCATTTCACGGAAGTTAATGCTATTAATCACAATGATTATTCTTGCGACAGTAGTAATTATTGGCTCAACAAGTTATTTTGTTGCCAAAAATCAGCTCTTGGATTCAGGTCAAAGAGAATTACAAAGCATTGTGAAGGGGGCTTATTCCTCCCTAGAATTGATTAACGAAGAAGTGGAAACTGGTAAAATCACACTAGAGGAAGGAAAAGAACATGCAAGAATCCTTCTAAATGGACCAGTAAATGAAAATGGAGAGTACGATTATCAAAAGTCCCGTTTTACTTACAAAGAAAATGGATACATTTTAGCTTATGATGAGGATCTGGTTTTACAACTCCACCCTACTAAGGTTGGTGGAGCTCCTGCAGATGAACAAAACAGAAGTAATCGTGAAAAAATAGTTGCAGGCGGCAAGTCCCAAAACGAACCAGATCGATATGTCGTTTATTCAGACAAACAGTCAGATGGTTCTTTTAAAGAGAAAACAGCCTATACAGAATACTTTGAGCCTTGGGGTTGGACGATTGGAATTGCTGTTTTTCAAGATGAATTTTATGAAGGATTAAACATTCTACAATATATCATCCTTGGTGCAACGGTCGTACTCATTATTTTAAGTTCACTTGTGTTTTATTTAAGTATTCGGAAGAAAATAAGTACACTAAAAGAAGTAGCAGAGGCATCTACAAAAATTGCAGATGGCCATATAATTGTTACCACCCTACCGGAATCAAGTGATGAAATTGGACAACTTGGGGCTGCTTTTAATAAAATGTCACAGCAATTACGTACGTTGGTCGAAAAAACTAAAAATACGAGCGAACATTTATTGGATTCAGCATCCAACTTATCAGCTATCTCGGAAGAAACATCTGCTAGCAGTGAAGAAGTTGGTAGAGCAATTACCGAAATTGCTACTGGTACACAAGAACAAGCCCATGATTTGGACAAGATAAACCAAACTGTAGAGCTATTATCAAATTCTATACAAACCATGGAAAAACAAAGTAAAGCTATGTATGACATTACGAAGCATTCAGAAAAGCTCTCATTCGAGGGAATTGAAATAGTTCATCAATTACAACAATCAAATACTGATTCGCTGGCAGCATCACAAGAAGTCAGTCATGAAATTAAAAATTTAAATAGTAAAATCAATCAAATCACACAGGTAATGGAAACAATTGAAACAATCGCAGAACAGACAAATTTACTGGCATTAAATGCGAGTATTGAAGCAGCTAGAGCAGGTGAGTATGGCAGAGGCTTTTCAGTTGTTGCCGATGAAATAAGGAAACTAGCAGAACAGTCCAAAAATGCAACTCACCAAGTACAAGGAGTAGTTTCATCCATTGTTTCAGAAACTACTAAAACAGTTGAAACTGTTGAAGGAACAATGAAAACTGCTAAGAAGCTAAATGATGATGTCGTTCTAACACAAACTAAATTCAATCAGATGTCTGACTCTGTTAAGCAGATAGCAGAATCGATATTAGCAGTTAATAAAGAAATGGACGCAATGTCATCCTATAATAAATTGATGGGTGAAGGAATAAATAGTGCTTCCAGTGTATCCGAACAAACGGCCGCTTCTGTACAGGAAATCGCTTCTTCCATTGATGAGCAAATTAAAGCAATTACTGATGTTGCGAATGCTGCTGAAAAACTAACGGAACTAAATCGCGAATTAAATTCCTTAATGGAGCAGTATACTCTATAAAAGTATTGTTATTCTAAAACTTTTATAAAAGAGAACCCTTTTTACTTAAGGTATTCCAGAGTGTTTGGAACCTTGTGGAAACAAATGCATCGAATCAATGGATTCGGTGCATTTGTTCTTTTTAGAGGCTTCACTCTTCTTTTATCCAGTTTCGAAATGCTCACCATTATAATAATTACTTCTAGATTGGCGATCCGAGAAAATTTCATTTTGCTCGTCATCTTCTTTTTGCCAATATTGAATTCCACCAAGCCTGGAGCCTTTTATATTATTCCAACCGAAGTCTTCATATATCCCTTTGTATTCATTGAGCTTATTATTTGATAAATAATCTTGATAATCCAGTCGCATCACATTTTTGTTGTCGGTTTTTTCGAAAGAGTATGTGCCCAATCCACTAATATTTGTACAGCGATAGCCTTTTTGTAATTGCTCGTTCAGCCATCGCTCTTCCTTTTCAATATCAAAAAACATCTTAAATTTCTTCATTCGATTCACTTCCTTCGTAAAGTGATAATAGGTGCAATAACCTACTTTGTTCCATTTTCAAAATGACGTTTCCTTCCGCAGTTATCCTATATACTTTCCTTCGTCCTGACTCTCCAACTGCTTCAATCCAACCATGCTTATTCAAGTTTTCAATCGCACCGTATAATGTCCCGGCTGCTAAAATAACTGTACCGTTACTTAACTTTTCTATCTCCTGCATTACGGCATAGCCATGGAGTGGCTCACGCAAAGCCAATAAAATATAATGCATGGTTTCAGACAACGGTAATAATTTATGTTTCATATCCTCACCCTCTATTCAGTTCGACTATATAGTTCAACTTAATAATAAGATAATACAGTTCAACTGAATAGTCAATAATATTTTCTAAAATTTGTCAAAGGGATAAAATAACCCTAAATACAAGGAAAAATCAATCTAAAAAGTCGCTTTCCATTCGTGAGGGAAAACGACTTTTAATGTGGTCTTATACAATTTAAATGGCTCTCTAATGATGTGATTCCTTGTTAATGACAGGTGCATTTTTTCCAATTATGACGCATATCACAACGATAATAGCTAAAACAAGCGTTAGCCAAGTAATCGATTCTCCTAAAAATAATACAGAAAATCCAATCATTAAAAAGGGTTGTAAATATTGAATCTGGCCAACTCTTGCTATGCCTCCTAAAGACATCCCACCATACCAAGCCACATACGCTAAAAACTGGCTAACAACACCTAAATAGAACAAACTGATCCAAGCTTTGAAAGGTGCTTCAAACATCTCCACTGTTACACTTAATCCAACAGGAATTATAAAAAACGGGGCTCCAATTAAAATAGCCCAAGCAATAACTTGCCAACTACCTAGTTTTTTTGATAGTTTTCCACCTTCTGCATAACTTAATCCAAGTAATAATATCGCTGCAATAAGTGCAATGTCTCCCTTCTGTAATTGACCTAACCCTAAATATACCGCATAGATAAGCACTGATATAGCCCCTATTGTACTCGCAATCCAATAGCGTTTCGAAGGTCGCTCTCCACCACGCCATAAAGCAAAGCCAGCTGTCGCAAGTGGTAGTAAAGCCACTTCTATTGCTCCATGAGATACTGGCAATGATTGCATTGCATATGTTGTTAATAACGGAAAAGCAAGTACCGCACCTACAGCAACTATAACTAAGCTTCCAAATTGTCTTTTATTAGGTAATGCTTCCTTTTTTATGATAAAAAGGATACTTACGATTATTGCAGCAATAACTGTCCTACCTAACCCGACAATTGTCTCACCAAAATAAGGGACAGCTACGCTTGTAGCTGGTAATGTAAGGCTAAAGCAAACTATGCCGATAAAACCTAGTAGCATGCCTCTTTTCATAGTATTGTCCAAATAGATTCCCCCTTCACAGGAATAAAAAACTATCTCATAATCATAATTAAAAGAATTAAACTAATTAAACATGATTGTAAAGAATAGCCACTCTTTTTTAAACAAGAGAATTCCTCATCTGTCATGGTACAGATCACTAAGGAGAATATATATGACAACGAAATATAATGGTATTTTAGAATGGGTGAAACAACAAATTGAGGAGGAGAAGTTAAAGACAGGAGATAAATTACCATCGATTCGGCTGCTTGCTGAACAATTTCAATGTAGTAAAAATACGGTGGTGAAGGCATTACTTGAATTGGAAAAACAGCATATTGTCTATGCCAAGCCCAAAAGTGGCTATTACGTAGTAGATAATTATCAAATATCTATTCACCATGAATTGGTTATTGATTTTTTATCTGCTGGTCCAGATAGAGAAATCCTGCCCTATGAAGACTTTCAGCATTGCATCAACCAGGCGATTGACCATTATAAAGAGCAATTATTTACTTATAGTGACCAACAGGGCCTTATTTCTTTACGAAAGGAACTAACGAAGTATTTACAGTATTTACAAGTATTCACAACTCCTGATCGTCTTATCATTACTTCCGGATCACAACAAGCACTTCATATTCTATCTGTCATGTCATTTCCAAACGGTAAAAAGAAGATATTAATAGAGCAACCTACTTACTTCGGTATGATAGACTCTTTACAGTTAAATCAAATTACAACATTAGGAATTGAATTAACAATGGAGGGGATTGATTTTGAAAGACTTGAAAATTTGTTTCGTACCAATGATATTAAGTTCTTTTACATAATTCCAAGATGCCATAATCCATTAGGACATCAATACACTAATGAAGAAAAGAAAAAAATTGTGGCTCTTGCAGAAAAATACGATGTCTATATTGTTGAGGATGATTACTTAGCAGAATTAGATACAGCTTCAAAAGCAGACCCTTTATTTGCTTATGAACCCAACGGAAGAGTCATTTATGTTAAGAGTTTTTCGAAAGTATTTTTGCCTGGGCTACGTATTGCTACTGTTGTGATGCCTGAAAAAATGGTTCCCGCCTTCATTCACTATAAATTTAGTGCTGATTTTAATACATCGCCACTTTCACAAGGAGCCTTAGAAATCTATCTAAAAAATGGGATGTTCCAATACCATTTAGAGAGTGTAAAAAAATTGTACATTAAAAAAATGAGTACATTAGTAGAAGCTTGTTCATTATATTTACCAAATTATGTACAATTTACAAAACCAAAGAGCGGTTTTTATCTCACGATTTTTTTACCTTCACATATAGATGTCGATAAATTGATTTACCTGCTTCAAGAAAAACATATTTACGTAGACAATGCTTCAAGAATGTACTTAGCCGGAAACAAACAGAAAGCCATTCGACTAAGCATTTCACAAGTAAATGAAAATAAAATCCATCTCGGTATTGAAAAATTAGCTACTTTTATCATCGATATGTGTGAAAAAAAGAAATACAATCCACTTTCGTTTAAATCCTATCATTAAAGTAATAGAACATTGTTGCTGCATCGTAACTCACAAATTACTAAGGAAGACCACAATTAAGATAAACTAAAAAAGTCGATTCCTTAATCGTACATGAGGAATCGACTTTACTTACATTGACTTAGCCAAGACGAAAAAGAGATTGGGATTTTGATATCCCAAAAGAAACCATATTAAAAAGAGGTTGAAATTACTTCAACCTCTTTTTATGTTAATAATTATTCTTCATCCATAAATGGATAAGCAATATCTGTAGTTGGCGCAAAGTTTTCTTTGATGACACGCGGAGTTGTCCAACGAATCATGTTAAATACAGAACCTGCTTTATCGTTTGTACCAGAACCACGAGAACCACCAAATGGTTGTTGGTTAATCATTGCACCAGTTGGTTTGTCATTGATATAGAAGTTTCCAGCTGCACCTGATAAGCGATTTTCTAAGTGAAGAATCGCTTGGCGATCTTGTGCAAAAATAGCACCTGTTAATGCATACATAGACGCTGTATCAACCGCTTCTAATGTTTCTTCTAATTGATCATTTTCATATACATAGATTGTTAACACAGGTCCAAAGATTTCTTCTGTCATCGTTTTAAAGTTTGGATTTGTTGTTACAATAATTGTTGGTTGAACGAAATATCCAACTGAATCATCGTAAGTACCACCTGCAATAATTTCTGCTTCTTCAGAAGCTGCTGCATAGTCGATATAGCTTGTAATTGAATCAAACGCAGGCTTATCGATTACTGCTCCCATGAAATTACGGAAGTCGCGTACATCCCCAACTTTAAGCTTAGCAGTTTCTTCAACTAAACCGTTCTTTACTTCTTCCCACAGGCTTTGTGGAATGTAAGCACGTGAAGCTGCAGAACATTTTTGACCTTGGTATTCAAATGCTCCACGAACAAGGGCAGCTATTACTTTGTCAGCTTGTGCAGTTTCGTGAGCAAATACGAAGTCTTTCCCACCTGTTTCCCCAACTAGACGAGGATATGATTGATAGTTTGCAATGTTCTCCCCTACTGTTTTCCAAATTGTTTGGAATGTAGCTGTAGAACCTGTGAAGTGGAATCCGGACATACGAGCGTCTGTTAATACTACTTCAGAAACTTGTGATCCACGAGAAGGTACAAAGTTGATGACACCTTTTGGTAATCCTGCTTCTTCTAAAATACGCATGAAGTAGTAGTTTGCTAGAATAGAAGTTGTTGCTGGTTTCCAAACAACTACGTTCCCCATCATTGCAGGAGCTGCTGGTAGGTTCCCACCAATTGCAGTGAAGTTGAATGGAGAAATCGCTAATACGAAACCATCTAATGGACGGTAATCAAGACGATTCCATACATTCTTCATGCTGTCAGGCTGGATTTGATAAATCTGATTTGCATAATCTACACCGAAACGTAAGAAATCTATTAATTCTTGTGCAGCATCAATTTCAGTCTGGATAGCTGTTTTAGATTGTCCTAACATCGTTGCAGCATTCATCACATCACGGTATGGACCAGAGATTAGATCAGCAGCTTTTAAGAAAATAGCTGCACGGTGTTCCCATGGCATATTTGCCCATGATTCTTTCGCAGCCATAGCAGCTTCGACAGCATCACGTAATTCTTTCTCACCAGCTTCTGAGTAGTTTGCTAGAACATGTTGGTGATCATGTGGCATAACTACTTGCTTTACTGTATCAGTTTTAATATTTTGACCGTTAATAATAACCGGGATCTCTACTACTAATTCGGATTGGCGTTTTAATTCCGCTTTTAATGTTTCTCTTTCTTTTGTACCTGGCGCATATGTATTGCCTGGCTCATTTTTAGGTGTTGGTATTTTGAAAATTCCGTTACTCATTATTTTCACTTTCCTTCCTATGGTAAATAGCTTTCTCTTATTATTCTAAACAATCTTATCACATTCGACAAATTATAAAATACTTATTCCATATGTTACTAGTTTTTTGCCCCTTTGAATACGAACCACTACTACTTGCTTCTATAATAACTATCATAATTTAGTATCATGAAAATATTTTATAAAACATTTTGTTTGTCCAATTCTGTCGAATAATAGATACCGTGAAAAAGACTGCACTTTTAATCGCCAGGGCAGTATTACTTACTTGATGGCCACTATAAAGTAGAAACGGTTCTGTGGAATATTATGGTTTCACTAGTTCTGCGATCACCTTTGAATTCCATTTTCTATAGTAGCACGAAAATCGCTTACTTTATATAGAGCCAAGCAAACTTTTTCAGCCCTAAATTTTCCAAATACGTCGTAGAGTTCGTAATATATTGGATTCCTAACTTTTAGTTGATGCTGTAAATGGTATTTACTCACAAAATGGCCCCAATGAAAAAAGCACTTCCCTTATTTTTACAAGAAAAGCGCCCAATCGGAAGGAGAAATGATTATTCTCTTCCTTGTTTTTCAAAACCATCACTAAATTAAAAGGGATGAAAATTATTTCCTTAGAATTTGTCGATTTTTCTCTATTATTTTTTTATTTTTAGCTATTGTTTCCTTTAGGGTTAGAGGCAGTTCATTATCGTTTGTTTCCTGATTATTTATTAGGTTTTCATCCAAGTGAGGTTCGGATGGCTTATTCTTTTCAATATCCATTTTAATCCCCCTCTAATATGACTTTATTCTATTATAAACGATAGAAGACGAGCTTTATATTAAAATTGGATGACAATTACTAACATTTGGAAATATAATAAACTGCTATACAATTTTATTCTAATAGAAACTAATGCACACATTTACCTTGTGCCTCATTCAGAATATTTATATCTTAAATTAAGGCGCCTAGTAGTATTCTTTTTAATAAAAAAATTATTGTTCAGTATCCTCTTGTGCTTTTTCCAATGATGTTTGTATTTGCTCAGAGGAATTCTCGATTGTTTCTTCTAAATTATGTGAAGCTGCCCTGATAATTTCTTTTTGATTCAAAATAGTTTGCTGAATCAAAGATTTAAACCCCTCTTTTTGCTGCTTCAGATTAGTCTTTAATTCTTCCAAAGAAGTTTTAATAGATTCGTATACCTCACCTTGCAGTTGGGTATCATTAACCGATATATTCTCAGTAGAATTATTTCTTGTCACATTCGATGAAAATGAAAATGAGTGATTTTTCCTATTTTCCATTTTTTCACCCCTCCTTGTCTTATTGTTTTACTTATGATAATTACGAAACCGTGTAACCACTGATGTCACATACTGAAAATGCATAGATAACAGTGGGAGCGGTTAAGTTATTCACGAAAAAAGCAACGCAGCCACAAATGTTAAACACAAATAAATTCGAAATAGCATTCGGCAAACCTTTAACGAGAAGATTTACTCCTAATCCAAATGTTTGTGCTGCTCTCAAGTTACTTAGGATTTCACCTTCACAGCAATTTTTCCTCTTATTGCAATCAAAATCATCATTGAAGCAAGTCCTCGCTAAGGATAGTAAAAAGTCAAAGATATCATCATCAGAATCAATATTATCTGTTGCCCGAATCCCTGATACATTCTTAATGAGAATCGTAGACAAAGGTGTTGTTTCTGTTACAGGACGAAATGTCACGGTATCACAGTTATTAACAATGGTGAGTAATTGATCTGTAGTTGGATTACCTAATCCAATTAATCCATTGAAGTAGATATCAATCCCTTGGTTTAATGGATTCTCCACTTCGCTTTGTGCAAGTCGTACCTGATTTAGTAATCTAGCAAGGTCTTTTACACAGCAATCCTTTAAGTCGATGCATTTTTTACAATCCCTTTTATTCTTATCCCTGCACTTGCAATCTTTGCTTTCTTTGTCATCATCCACTGAACAACCGCACTTTACATTAAGCGTGGTATTGACTGTTACACCACTGACTGAGGTTTCAATTATTTGATTGTTCTCCAGTGGAGACTCATTTGTATGTCCCTCAATGAATTGCATGCCTTGCTCTTGAGTTTGATCACCCATCAATTGAAATTGGTCTTCTTCTTGATTTTGATCTTGAATTTGGGCTTGAGCTAAAATGGGCCCTTCTTGGGTTGGCGTTTGGGTTGTATTTTGTTGATTATCGAGTGTAGAACCTTCTTGGATAGGAATTTGTGCCGAGATATGTTCTAGTTCTAACTCTTGCTCAGTCCCATCTTGAGTCGCCAGTTGAATTTGGTCTATTTCCTGCTCCCCACCATCTTGAATCGGTACTTGAGCCGTTATCTGGTCTTGGTCATTGGTCTGTTCCGAGCCGTCTTGAATCGGGATTTGAGCGGTTAACTGTTCTTGTTCATTCTTTTGCTCTGGCCCCATGATATTGCCACTCTGGTCCTGACTACTATCTAGTTCGGGACCCTCCTGAATAGGAACCTGTACAACCTTTTGCTCTTGATTATTTTCTTGTTCAGCTCCTTCTTGAAGATTACATTGCTTTAATACTTTGTCATTATTAGGGCATTTTTTTATACTCTTATTACATTTTTCTTTAGGGTGCTTTCGACAATTACTACAATTGCATAAAAAAGAATTTTCATCATCGCATGGTTTTTTGTAAGACAAAGCTGATTCCTCCTTTCTAAAACCCCTAACGCAGGTAGTTTTAAAATGTATGTGAATACAATGCTATACATGGAATATTTTATGTGATAGAAGTAGAAGGAGCTGTGCAGATGTCCATTGCAGAAGTTGAGGAAAAGATTATATAGTGCTTTCAATTACCAGAACGATTTAATTAATACTCTCAAATTAACTTATTAATAGATTAAATAAAATAATAGAAATAAAAAAATCCCCAAGCAAAATGCTTGTGGAGCCTTGATTCGGATGGGTATCCTTTGGCAAATCATTTACAAAATTTGCAAATTCTTAAATCTTTCATGTTATTAATTTTGTATCAAACTATTAGCTTTACCTTTCAAAAATCCCCCTACAAATCTTCTCAATTTGAATAATTTCACTTGAAATTGGAATCATAATATTAATTCATGACATGAGGTGTGATATTGTGAATCCTGCTCTCGAAAAAGAAAATATACTTGGTACTAACTTAGAAAATAATATAAGGATTATCATGAATTACTTTCATCATACAGAAGATTTGATAAAGCGAGAGATAAGATTCAGTGATAAAAGTGGTGTGATTCTCTACATAGATGGCCTTGTAAAAAAGGAATTTCTTCAGTTTTCTGTTATAGAACCTTTAATTGAAGATCAACAAACTGATTTGGAATATGTTTTAAGAACGTATGAAACGAAAACGACGAATCGGATATCAATCATTGGTGAGGAATTGTTAAATGGCTACTGCATAGTTCTTCTAGAAAATAATAGTAAAGCTATCCTGGCTAATATAAGCGAAGATAGTGGAAGGTCTATTACTGAGCCTGAAGATGAGAAAATAATTAACGGACCCCATGACGGATTTGTTGAGAGTTTAGGCACAAATGTCCTCTTAATTAGGAAGAGGATAAAAAGTCAAGATTTAAAGGTGAAATATTTTAGAATCGGTGATATTACAAATACAAAAATAGGTTTAATTTATATAGAAAACCTTGCCAATAAAGAACTACTTAAAGAAGTAGAGACAAGAATCAATTCGATAGATATTGATACCCTGCATTCATCCGGGACTTTAGAAGAATTGATTGAAGATCATCCGTACTCGCCATTTCCTCAAATGTTGAGAACAGAGAGACCAGATCGGGCTGTTTCCTATTTAACTGAGGGAAAAATCAGTTTAATTGTTGATGGTAGCCCTAGAATACTAGTTATTCCCATTAATTTCTTCACACTATATCAAACACCTGATGACTATAATACCAGATGGTTAGTTGGATCGTTCTACCGGTTACTTCGAGTTTGTAGCTTCTTTATAGCCATTAGCTTACCAGCGATCTATATTGCTATTGTTTCCTATCATTCCGAAGTACTTCCGATTGGAATTCTTTACTCGGTAAGAGTCTCATTGGAATATGTCCCATTTATACCACTGGTCGAAGCACTATTGATGCAAATCGTATTAGAATTATTAAAAGAGGCTTCCATTCGTTTGCCAACTCCTATTGCTCAAACAATTGGAATCGTAGGTGGACTTGTCATTGGCACAGCAGTCGTAGAAGCAAATTTAGTTTCAAATACGATGATTGTAATCATTGGATTTACAGCAGTTGCTTCATTTGTATCCCCCATCAACGAAATGGGGACTAGTGTAAGGTTGATGGGCTTACCTACAATGATTGCAGCATCTTTGTTTGGATTTTTCGGTATTATTATTACACTTATGGTTATTTTAATGCACCTATGTAAATTAGAGGCCTTTGGTACACCATACTTTTATCCTTTAGCGCCTTTAAATAAAGATGGATTAAAAGATGCATTTATTAGACTTCCCATATGGAAATTTACTAAAAGACCGACAGATGCAAAACCTAAAAAGGTAATTCAACAACGTTTAACTAGAGCTTGGAGGAGAAAATGAATTCTAACCCAAAATTCATCTCAAATTTTCAGCTGTTCTTTTTTCTTGTACAATCTCAATTGGGTATAGGGCTTTTATCGTTACCTAATCTAGTTGAAACTAACGCACAAAGTGATGGATTGATATCCATCATGCTAGCTGGATTAGGAATTCAACTGATCTTATTCATCTATTGGTCTTTATCAAAACGTTTCCCAGGATATATATATACACAAATTACAAAGGAAGTTTTCGGGAAGTTTTTTGGAAGATTAACGAATTTTGTTATATACGTTTATTTTATTTTAACAGCAGGGTTAGCTGTTCTATTATTTGTTAATTTAATAAATGCTGGTTTATTGCCTTCAACACCAAGATGGGTAATCGCCATTCTCATTATTTCTTCAAGTGTTTACTTAGTTGTTAGCGACTTGAGAATTATTGCAAGATTTTTTGTTTTAGCATCAGTCTTTATACTATTTATCTTATTTCTTTCAGTACTGACCTTCACTTTACCAACAGAGTTCCAAAATATTTTACCTATTGGTGATTCAGGATTAAAAAATATTTTACACGGTAGTAAAGAATCCCTTATTTCAATGCTTGGTTTTGAAGGACTTCTCATTATTTTTCCGTACATCATTCAAAAAGGAAAAGGTATTCTAAAAACAATTTCTTTCGCAAATATTTTTATTACCTTGCTCTATGCATATTTTCTTCTAATTAGTCTAATAAGTTTCAGCACAACTCAGATAGAGCAGATCAGAGAACCCGTTCTATACTTGTTCAGAGGATTATCCTTTCAAATGTTAGATCGAGTAGACTTAATTTTCTTATCCATTTGGGCAGTACCCATGACAACATCTGTTATTGCTTATTTATTTTTAGCTGCGAAAAGCATAAATAACGAAAGTACTTATAAAAGAAGCGTAGTAATAAGTGGCTTACTCATCTTATGCCTTTCTTTAATTCCTTTAGAATATGAAACAATTGAAACGTTTAGCAACTATGTCTCCTATTTAAGCTATGTAATTGTTTTTGCGATACCAACAATCCTATTGTTTTTTGCGATTCTGTTAAATAAACGTGTGGGGAGTGCAGAAGATTGAAAAAATGCAACCTAATTTTAGTTTGTTTTCTGGTTTTACTTCTAACAGGTTGTTGGGATCAATCTCCCTTAACGAATAAAAGGTTGGTAAATGGTATAAGCTTCGATTTAACTGAGGATAATCAAATATTAGGTACTGTTAGGGCGCTGGATATCCAAAAGAAAGGTACAGCTCAATTTGAGATAAATGACGAATTGGTAACTGCTAAAAGACCAGCACTTGCAGGAATTGCGATCGATTTAAATAGTAAGACTGGCGGACAGATTGATGCAAGTAAAGCACACGTTATTTTGATTGGTGCAGATTTAGCCAAACAAGGTGTATTACCTTTTCTCGAATTTTTCTATGGAGATGAGGAGTCTTATATGGCATCAAAATTTATCATTACTGAAGGTAAAGCCAATGCACTATTGTCATTAGAACCTGGGAAAAGTCCAATCGCATTTGAAATTTTAAATGAGTTAAAAAGTGGTGAAGAAGCTACGCTCATTCCTAAAGAAACAATCTTCACGACTTGGACAAAAGTGGTCGATTCTGGAATGGATCCTATTATACCTTATCTGAAAATAAATGAATCGAATGTAGCTGAAATCAGTGGTGTAGCCCTATTTGATGGTGATAAATATACAGGTGTAAATTTTTCGAGAGAAGAAAGCAATCTGTTACTTCTATTACTAGGAAAATTAAATAAAGAAAATAATACAGTTGTTAAATTAGAACAGGGCAACAAGAATCGGTATATCTCCTTAAAAGCGGATAAGGTAAAAAGAGATATAAAACTTGCAGTTGACTCTGATACAAATGCAATTGTCTATAATTTAAATCTAAAACTAAAGGTCAGTATTGATTTCGATAGTTACGTACATGATAGAAAGGATAAAATAGATATAAATAAACTAAATGAGGAAATTTCTTCTAAGCTAACTGAACAAGCAAAACAAATAAGTATGAGCCTCTTGGAAACGAATTGTGATGCATTTGGCATAGGACGGGAATTAGCGGCCTCATATCCCGAGTTGTGGAAAGAGATTGAATGGAAGAAAGAATATAAAAACATCAAAATTAATCCAAAAATAGATGTAGAAATCATTAAAACAGGACCAGTGTATTAATGAGCAAAATAAAAACGGGCGCAAAGTCCTTTCAAGAATGGTACTGCACCCCAAAAGTTTGATATGCTCCCCAATAGGTAGACAGATGAAAAAATAAAATCTGTTTAATCTATTTGGGAGTTTTTTTATGAAAAAATATCACTTTTCAAAAGAAGAAAAATTAGAGATTTTAAATTTTTATAATAATAGCTACTTTACACTTAATGAAGTCGCTAGATTATATAAAGTTGATTCTAGAACAATTAAAGATTGGCAAAGTAATTATCATTTCTTTGGAGAAGACGGTCTCGAAAAGCTCAAAAATCATAATAACTATCCTAGAGAATTAAAATTAGCTGCGGTTCAAGATTATATTTCAGGAGGACTTTCATTAAGAGAGACAGTGAGAAAATATAGACTTTCTGGTACAACCGTTTTAAGGAACTGGATTAAAAAGTATACTAGTCATAGTGAATTAAAAGATTCGGGTAGAGGAATGAGCCAACCTATGACTAAAGGAAGAAAAACGACAGTTGGAGAACGTATTGAAATCGCAAAAGCTTGCATAGCGAATGGAAAGAATTATCAAGAAACAGCAGTAAAATACAAGGTATCTTATCAACAAGTTTATCAATGGGTGAAGAAATTTGAAGATAATGGCGAACAAACATTAATGGATCGCCGTGGGCGAACGAAACCAGTTGAAGAACGTACACTTGAAGATGAATATCGTTTAAAAATTCAACAGATAGAACGAGAAAATGAAAGATTACGTGCAGAAAATCTATACTTAAAAAAGTTAGAGGAAATAGAAAGGAGGCGTCGTTAAGTAAGATACGTATTCAAAGCCGTTATAAGGCGATTCAAGAAATAGCAGAGAAAGAAAACTTAGCTGTTGTTTTACTGTGCGAAATAGCTGCAGTATCACGTGCAGCATATTACAAATGGTTAAATCGCCAACTTTCAGAACGAGAAGTCGAAAATCAAAAGCTAGTTGAATTGATTAAAAATTTATATAAACAAGTAGATGGGATCTATGGTTATCGCCGCATAACGATGACAATTAATCGACAACGGGAAAAAGAAGGATTAACAAAATTCAATAAGAAGCGTATTTACCGATTAATGCAGATTTGTGGCATAGAAGCGGTTATTCGTCGTAAATCAAAACGATATCGTAAGGTTAAGCCAGATTATGTTTCAGAAAATCTATTAGCACGTGAATTTACAGCTAAAGAACCAAATCAAAAATGGTGTACAGATGTGACTGAATTTAAGTATGGTAACGGTAGAAAGGCGTATTTAAGTGCAATTATTGATCTATATGATAAGTCAATTGTGAGCTATAAATTAGGACATTCTAATAATAATCAGTTAGTGTTTAATACCGTTATACCGGCAATTCAAAGTTTGAAACTCGAAGAGTTTCCCTTATTACATAGTGATCGTGGATATCAATATACATCAAAACATTTTAAACAAATTATGGAAACAGCTGAGATGCGTCATAGCATGTCAAGAGTAGGGCGTTGCATTGATAACGGACCCATTGAAGCATTTTGGGGCACATTAAAAGTAGAGAAGTACTATTTACATAAATATGAGACGTATGAAGAATTAAAAACAGCAATTGATACATACATTTCGTTCTATAACAATGAACGTTACCAAGAAAAATTAAATGGCTTGAGCCCCTTAGAATACAGAGCTCAAGCCGCATAAACCATTTTTATTATTTACCCTGTCTACTTGACAGGGAGCACTTCAGTTAGAGTAGAAAACTAACTTTTGGGGTGATTTTTTATGACTAAATATAGTGAAGAATTTAAATTGATGGTAGTTCAAGAATATTTAAGCGGCTCTCTAGGATATCGAGCGATAGCGAAGAAGTATGGTATTGCTGATTCTCCATTAAGGAGATGGGTACGTGCTTATAAAGAGTTTGGGCGTAACGGCATATCCGTTAAGAAAACGAAGCAGTTTTATTCTGTTCAATTCAAAATAGATGTATTAAACTTTATGAAACGAACAGGTGCTTCCTATCAGGATACTGCGATTCACTTTAACTTGAATGATCCAACTTTAGTTGCCAGTTGGTATCATCGGTTTTTAAAAGAAGGGATAGAGGGCCTGCAAAAAAAATCAAAGGGGCGCCCGTCTATGTCTAAGAAACCAAAATCAACAGTGAACCAAGAAAAAATAATGTCACGTGAGGAGCAGTTAGAACGCGAAAATGAACTGCTTCGTTTAGAGGTGGCGTATTTAAAAAAGTTGAAGGCTTTTCGAGAGAATCCAAATGCCTTTCTCGAAAAGCTCAAGCAGCCATCGCCTTCGAACTTAAACAAGAAGGATTCCGATTAAAAGATGTTTTAAAACAAGTCGATATTCCAGAAGCGACGTATCATTATCATATAAAACTGATGGGACAAAAGGATCCAGACGAAGAATGGAAAGCCTTGATTTTAGAGACTTTCGAAAAACATAAAGGTCGATACGGCTACCGCCGAATTCATGCCGAATTAAGAGTGCAAGGACACATAATTAATCATAAAAAGGTACAACGAATTATGGAAAACCTAGGGTTAAAATGTGTAAAATTTGTACGTAAATCACGCTATAAATCCTACAAAGGAACGGTTGGGAAAGTCGCTAAAAACCTTTTGAATCGTAGATTCAGCACACCGTATGCCCTTCAAAAATTGGTGACTGATGTAACCGAATTTAAATGTACAGATGATGAGAAATTATATTTAAGCCCGATCATGGACTTATATAACGGTGAGATTATTGGGTTTAGTATGTCAAAACGGCCGAGCCTAGATTTTGTGTTAGATTCACTTAAGAAATCACTTCCAATCATTCAGAAGCGTGCTGAATATCGGACAACGATTCACTCCGATCAAGGGTGGCACTATCAACACAATACGTGGGTAAAAACATTAAGGCAGAACAAGATTTTCCAAAGCATGTCTCGTAAAGCAACATGCGCAGACAATGCGGCCATGGAGAACTTCTTCAGCATACTAAAACAGGAAATGTATTATGGGGAACAATTAATCTCTTACGAAGTACTGCAAAAGAAAATAGAAAAGTATATCAATTATTATAATAACGATCGCATTAAACAAAAACTGGCCGGCATGAGTCCGGTAAATTACCGAAAACATGCCAGCCAATTAACTGCATAATAAAAACTCTAACTTTAAGGGGTCACTACCAATCGCGTCCCGTTTACTTCTTATAACTAATAGTTATTTTTCTTTTTCTTTACACGCTTAAAACATTTAATTCTTTCTCTTTTTCTACGAAAGCAACTTCAATAACATGACTGAATACTCCGTCATGTACAGTAGTATTTAAAAGGACATTCGGATATTGATCTATGATACTTTTAACGGTACTTAACCCTTTCCCACGATTTTCACCTTTTGTTGAGAATCCATCTGTGAATAGTTGCTCGACTTTTGGCGAATCATCGTTAAGGGTATTTTCGATAATAATAATTATGGAATCAGACATGCTCTTATAAATCGCAATATTGATTTCTTTATGCTCAATAACTTGAGTATTCGCTTCAATCGCATTATCCAAAAAGATCCCTAAAATCCTTGAAATATCAATCACATTCATTGATATTTCATCTATACTACCTGGAATTTCAATTTCAACATCAATTCCCTCTTTTTCTGCTTGGAGAGTCTTGGTCAAGATAAGCCCCTTAATGCCCATAATCTGTAAATTCGACAGATTGGAAAGTCGTTGATTTCGTTTTAACGTATCTTGTTCCGCAGAGAATATATGCTTTTTGAAATACTTCTTAAGCCCTTCAAAATCATTTATTTCCATATAACCTTGCATTGTAAATAAAATATTCGCATAATCATGTCGGAATTTCTGCATGTCGTTATTGATTAATTCCAATGAATTCATATAATCAGTAAACTGTGCCGTTTCAAATTCTACTTTTTTGAAATGGTTTTGCTTCTTTAAAATCATAATTGTTATATACAAAACAAAACACATAATTCCAAAATAGGTTAACTGCGTAATGATATTAAATTTTAATAGCGTATCTTTCGTTAAAAATTCAGTTAAATAGATATTAATATAAAACGTGCTCATCGTGAGAAGAGTAAGAAATAGAACAAAAACATACGCTGGTTTTTCTTCTCCAAAAAACTGGTAGATTTTTTTGGACGACACTTGATAAATTAATATACTTGCGATAAATAGGATAATGAAAACACAATAATGTTCCAAATTTCCCGGTAATACATTATTGGGAAATGGCATCATCACAAATTGAGTTAGATTATCTGTTAACACACCTAAAATCACGACAAAACAAATATGTATAAGGGTAAGAACCCCTCTAGAAAGCCAAAAGAAATAGATAAATGAGCTAACTATGAGGAAAATAATCCCTACCCATTGTCCAATAATAAGAAAACTTATTGTAGTCGGACAGATAATCATTAATATATATGCTAAAACACGTTTGATTGTAACTTTTATTTGGGATGTGAATGTGATAGCCCAGAATATTAAGCTAAACTCAATAACTAAAAATAACAGCTTCATCCTGTACTCCGAATCATTTTATTTTTTGTTTGCAAAAGGGTGATTACTTAGCAACTGATTAGGTACCTGTTTCTCATGAAATAATAAAGAACATGAAGTAACCGTTGCCAATGCTCCTATTGACATTACTGCTTGCGATATCTTGGAAGTTAAGAATTTCGGCATCAATCCTTTTTTATTCATTACTTTTTCATCTTTTTTATTCATCTAAATCTCTCCTTTAATAGTTGTAATAGCAACATTAGAGTTTCTAGAAATAAACCGTAAGTAATAAATATCTTTATTGCTGAAGGAGTTATAAAAAAAATAACAACCAAGAGGCATAATCGAACTGTTATTTTTTTTCGTAAATAACGTCGATGCTGTTGACTAATTATCGGTTGATTTTCGGTGCCTTGCGGGGCAAGGATGTATATGGATACCAAGAAAATACCCAGGATAAAAAAGTGAACAGCTGTTGAGAAATCCAAATCTAAATTAGCTAAATATCTTGTTACAAGAGGGAAAGATATAAGGCTCCAACCAATACAAACATATAAGTTCCTAAAGTGATAGCCGAAGCACACTTGCCTTAAGAAGAAAAATGTAAGATGGGTAATTAGAGTTGGAATGACACAATCCAAAAAGAAGGCTGTCAAATAGATGATCAGTGTTTTACTAGATTCTGATATTATCATTTGAATCCCAAACTTCAATTTCTCTCTCTCAATCTCATTATATGTTGCTTGATTCAACCATGTAAACAGCATATTTTCTAGCCTATATATCCTATAGACCTCCCTTCTATTCTTGAGGTATTCATAACGATTTATGACAACCTTTAGACCTATAAATATTCTAGCATTTTTCAATATTATAATCTTTTTTTTCCGAAAATTGAACTTCATTTTAATGGTCTGTTTATAAAAAAATACAATACAAAAAAGAGAAAGGTGAAAATTGAGCGCACACTCAATTTCTCCTTTCTCACTATAGGAAGCTAGCTATGTCCCAGCCTATTATTCATCCTGCTTTACTATTACATATTGCATTAAAATGATTAATATTTATAGGATTGGCCGCCATCGATTGGCACAACAACCCCATTAATGAAGTCTGCTTGGTTTGAAAGCAGGAAGGCAACTAAGTAACCCACCTCTTCTGGTTTTCCGAAGCGGCGCATTGGGTTTGGTTTTACGAATTCTTTCCCTACCTCTTCCCAATTATCACCACCCATTTGACGTAAAGAGCCCTCTACCATTGGCGTCATTATGGCACCTGGTGCAATTGCTTTAATAGAAACACCAAATTGTCCATATTCTATTGCTGAATTACGAGTTAATCCAACAACACCATGTTTGGATGCCGCATAGCCGGATTGATTTCCAACACCGCGAATACCACCAACAGATGCTGTATTTACAATTGATCCTGACCCTTGTTCTTTCATTACTTTTAATACGTATTTCATGCCGTAGAAGACACCATTTAGGTTGATGGAAACCACTTTTTGGAACTCATCGATACCAAAGTCTTCTGTTAAATTTTGTTTTCCTTCGATACCTGCGTTGTTAAAGAAGCCGTCAATTTTACCGAACTTTTCAACCGTTGCATCAACAAAACCTTTTACAGCATTTTCATCTGCTACGTTTGCTGTAATTAATAATACTTCAGCCTGTGGCGAAATGGCCAACACTTTTTCTTCTGTTTCTTTTAAACCCACTTCATTCAAGTCTACTAAAACTAGTTTAGCACCCTCTTGTGCTAATTGAAGTGTCGCTGCTTGTCCAAGACCAGATCCTGCACCAGTTACAATTACTACTTTTTCTTCAAAACGATTCATTTTCTAATTCCTCCGTTATTTAAACATTGTATAAAGATCCATCTACTGTGTATGATGAAGAGCTTACATAAGAAGCTTCATCTGATAGTAAAAATGCAATGACATTAGCTACTTCCTGTGGCTCACCATAACGCTTCATTGGAACTGCATCTTGATAGGCGGATTGTGCTGCTTCAGCCGCACCTGGTGCAACTTTCGCTTCAATCTGGCGCATCATTTGAGTATTAATAACACCAGGGTTTACTGTATTCACACGCACATTATATGGAGCTGCTTCTAAAGCGGCTACTTTATTTATGCCCATTAGTGCATGTTTCGATGAATTATACAGCATCATATTTGGCGAACCGATTAATCCTGCCACGGAAGCAGTGTTAACAATCGAACCTGCTTTTTGCTGCTTCATAATTGGCATTACATATTTTAAGCCGTAGAAAGCACCCTTTACGTTAATGTTATAGACAAAATCGAAATCTTCTTCTGTAATTTCTTCTAAAATTTTCGCTGGACCTTCAACCCCTGCATTATTTGCAAATCCGTCAATACGACCAAATTTTTCTACAGTTTGCTCAACATAATTTTTTACTTCTGTTTCTTTTGAAACATCTGCCTTTAACGCAAGGACGCGATTTTCACCTAAGTTAAGTTCCTCTGCAACCGCTTTCACAGCAGCTTCATTTAAATCCACCAGGGTTAATTTTGCTCCTTCACCTGCAAGCTTACGAGCTATCTCTTTACCGATTCCTCCTGCAGCACCTGTAATAATGACAACTTTGTTTTCAAATCTCATGTTTTGTACCTCCCCTAAAAAATTTAGCTACATTTATAGTTTAGTCGGTTTCACTTTCTGTAAGCCATCCTTAATATTTGCTATAATGTTGGAGAAACCAACACTTTTAATCAATCTGTCTAATAGTAGGAGATAATTTGATGAAATCCAATTCCAATCAAGCTTTGCGTACAAAGCATTTCTTGAAGAAGGCATTTATTGAAATGGTCCATAAAAAGGGATTTAGTGCTGTTACAGTGAAGGACATTGTAGATTATGCACAATATAATCGAACAACCTTCTATGTGTACTATCAAAACATTTATGATCTTGTTGAAGAGTTAATGGATGAAATGTTTGAAGCCATCCAGTATACCAGCATGTCTAAATATAAAAGTAATAGTCGGGTGAATGTACAGGAGTTGACACCAAACTCCTTTGAATTGTTGTATTACATTTACGATCACCGTGATTACTTCACATTACTTCTTGTAGAAGATACATTGCCACGCATTCACCAGCAAATACCTGAAGCGATTTTTAACTTACTAAAAGGGAACTTTGATATTCAATACGGCGTGTCCTTGGTTGATGATTACTCCCAAAAGCGCTATATGGCATATGGGACGGCAGGGTTGATTTTGGACTGGATAGCACAAGATTTTGATGCGACACCCGGTGAAATGACAGAGCGTCTCATACGAATTTTAAACACTTTTGCAAAAGGGTTTGTAATAAAAGAAATTGACGCTTAACAAACAAATTTTAGTTAACTATATTTTATCTGTTGCCAACTCATTATCTGTTAGGTTCTTTTTTGATTTTTTTTTCGGATTGCATTTTTACGAAACAAAAGCGCATATCCCTTGCTTTGGAAATGCGCCATTGTGGAATCCGTCAATACGGATAGAATCAATTATTATTAGCCCCCGTTTGTGTATCTATTATCTCCCATAGTATAGTTGGAACTGTCCCCAGGCTTAGCGTTTGGATTGGTTAAAATATGAGGGTTATTATTCCTTTTCTTACTCCTTAAATCGATTATTAAAGCAAATATTAATATACCTAGAATAAAAATTACAAAGAACCAAGATACATTCAAATAAAAACACCCCTTTAAATAACATTGTATTCAATTGAGAAAAGCTCTACCCAACAAGAAGATGAAAACCTTGGAATTTTTTTAGTCCTAGTCTATCTTTTTTAATAATGTGAATAAATCATTTTGGCTTCCATCAATAGGTTAAGAAGAAGTTATTTTTCCACCCATTTTAAACAAAAACGGAATTAGTGCCAATAAACTAATTCCTACAACAAATGTAGATATGACTAGCTCTTTCCATACAATCAAATTCTTCGAAAACATTTGATAGATCACTAATGAATTTATTGGAATGTTAAGTAATAATCCAGTAAGTAGTCCAGGTGCATACTTTTTCATCAATATGGTCGCCATTAGATGTGGAAAAATTGCATTAATAATCATTGAACCTAGAAAGCCTATAAAAAACCATTTTGCAAGTTCTGATTCTGGCATAAATAAATAACTAAATGCAGCTAAGTAAGCCAAAATTGTGATAAAAATGACAGCAAAATGAAATTCACTCGAAGTTACTGGCTTTTGAAACTTTGAAGAGTGTTGGGACCACTCAGGCAACCATACTGCTTCCTCAATATTATGAAGTGTGATAGCAAAACAAAAAAATACTATGAAATAATACTCCATCTACCTTTTCCCCACCCATAAAGGTTCCTTTCTCAAACTTTCTTATATCTATTCAGGTGCCCTCATTCAATTCAACATAAGTATCCATTAATATATTGAATGTGGGTTTTCAACAATCTGGCCATTTTGTTGAAGATTGTTTTTTCGTTTTTGTGAAAGTCGTTATTCAACTGAAGCTCTTGATAGTTTAAGAGATATCGTTTAAAAAATGCAGATTTACTTCGTAAAAATAGTCACGTTTTTATTTAGATAGCATACCTGAAGCATTTCGATTAAGTTATTAATACGTTTAAACATTTCTATTTGACTTTGTTTTTTCCCGACCTTCTAAATACAAAGACAAAATAGCAGAAATACATAGTGCCGCTAATAATGTCCATACATTGAAAAATAAATCATTTGAATACGGATTAAGATAGCCAATTTCATATTCAAAATAAGGTTGTGCCGTTATATTAAAATCTATTATTCGATATGACGAGTAACTAACTAAAATGATAAATAATAATGTGTAACCTATAATAGAATGCTTTCTACTTACTTTGAGTTTATGATGGATGGCTTCGAATACGAATATCATGGAAAATAAAAAATATGCGAGAATTGGCATTGGGAAAACGATAAAAAATAACCCTGGATTCCCATTGCTCCACATGAGATTATCACCATCTGGATTGAAATTGTTTGTATATCGTTGTACAGTCCATATTGCCCAAATTGTAAGTAAACCTGACAATAAGACACTAACATTGAAAATCAATCGCATAGTTTTGCCTCCATCCAGATTATCTGTACACGTTTAAATTTATTAAACTCTTCTAATATATTTTGGAGAGATAATATTGTAAGTCCCCCTTAATAACCTAACCTTCCCAAAGGGTCGTTTAGCAACATTCATAAAAGGTTGTCATCCCAGAAAATGACCCGATTGCTAAAGGAGGGACAATTCCTTTTCTAGAATCACGTCCTATATCTACTTAATATTTCCTCAGGAATATGACAATAATCGTTTGGACACCTGGCTAGCCTATCTTGATGTTCTTCTGCACTTCTCACATAGTTTGTAAGAGGTAATACCTCAACAACTATACGGTCAAAATCATGTCTCTCACTAAGAAATGCCTTCGCTTCTTCTAAGTGTTCTTGCTTTTCACTATATACTCCTGTTCTGTATTTCTCACCAACATCCGGTCCTTGTTTATTCAAACTATATGGATCAATTATTTCAAAAAAGTATCCCATTAATTCCCTGATAGTTACCATCGTTGGGTCATATCCTGTTTTTACACATTCGGCGTAACCATCATAATCACCCTCAAGTGTGTGACTAGTTCCATTAGCTCTTCCCGCTTCTGTAAACTTAACGCCAGGTAAGGTTTTTACAAATGCTTGTACGCCCCATAAACATCCACCTGCAAAATATACTATTTCCATATTGTTCTCTCCCCTATGCAGCAAATTAGCCCAACAATCTACCCCTGTAGAAAATTCGCTTTTTATCTCCTTAGTATATTACTTTTCACCTCACCTAAATTTTAACATATAAATCAAATTCATTTATTTGGTGTTATTCCAGAAAATGACTCTATTCATGAAGAAAGACCCTCCCCCTCTTTAATGAAACGGATCGATTTTGGAATAAGCTACTGTAGAATATTGCACATTGTTCAGTTATTACTTTGGCATATTTTTTCTATTTACTTCAAATTAGACTTAAATTATACTTTAGTAAATTTCTAAGGAGGCTAGTAATGAGAACTTCTGTACCTTGCCCTAACTGTCAAAAAGCAATTACTCTTGAAGACTTTGAGGATTTTTCATCTCCATTTACTATGAAGTGCCCACATTGTAGAGCTAAATTGAAAGAAACAAAAGTTACGCCTTTTCTTATACTTGGTTTAATAGTTATACTTCCTCTATTTATTTATTTAACAGAAACATTAAAGTCGTTGCTAGCAGACTTTATCCCTGTTGTCGAAAATATTCCTTCTGTGATTGTCTTTTTAGGACTTTTATATCCACTTTATGCTATATATGAGAGATTAAATGGTCTAATTATGTTTAATAAAGGGAATTTAAAATTAAAGAACCGACAATGAAATGAGCGTGAGCAATCACGCTTTTTTTCATCATATTGTTCACTTAATCAATAGCAAAATTAAAGAAGATAACTATCTAGAAGAATTGGAATCGGTTTGATTTTAGTTGCCATGGTGATTTTACCTGTTATTTAATAATCTTGCCTGATTGCTAAAGAAGGCACAATTCCTTTTTAAGAATTGCGCCAGATTGTTGAAGTTCGTTATTTAACAAGAACCCTGTTAATAAAAGGAGGTTCTGCAGTCCCTATCTTTATTTTACCATCAACCTGTTTTCTAGCACTTCTCTATATAAATCTCCGATACTCGTATCATTCATTTTATAGTATTCATTGTGATCTTTGAAAAACACATAGTCATTACCGTCTTCATCATAATAAATACAATAATCAAATTCATTGCCTTGCGTATCTCGAACTCTTTGTTCGACCAAAAGTGTTATAAATGAAGGAAATTCTTTTACAGGTTTTGAAGCTACAATCGTACTTTTGATAAGTTCGGATAATCTTTTTCTTTCATCATCAGTTAAGTCAATTTCAATTGTTCTTTCAAAATCATTCGTATGGGTAAGAGAATAAAATACATAATAAGCATCTTCAGGAGCATCGGCAACTTGGGCGAATGTTTGGTCTTTCTTCTATGTTATAAAAAAGATTAATACCACTGCTATAACTAAAATAGCAATACATAAAAAGATCGTATTCTTCTTCACCTTGTTGTTCCTCTCTGTCTCTAAAAATTCCGAAAGATTAAGTGAATTCTTTTAACAAAATAAATTATAACATAAATTCCAATTTATGTTATAAATGGCATGTAACAATCAGTTTCTATTACTGAAAAAGGCGCGATTCTAATAAGAATTGCACCCCATCGTTGAATTCGAATTCATTTTTTACCTACTTCATTTATAAAAGGATAATTAGTAATACGAAAGCTAAGATACCTAATACCCCAATCATTGCAGAATCTTTTAAGGTATCTTTCACTCGAATATGTGTAATAACGCCACCAATACCTACAGCTACTAATATAGCAGCCCCAATTGTTGCCATACTTTCATTCCAATATCCGATAATTAAAAGTCCGGCCGCCACTACTTCAGTTAATCCAGTGACAACGCGAAACCACTGTGGGTAGCCCCATTTAGAGAATGCCTCCTTATGCATGTTTGAACCGAATACCTTCATTGTACCAGCCATCAAAAGCATTGCTCCTAAAAGACCTTGCAAAATCCAAGTAATAATTGTCAATGAAACTCCTCCTTTTATATATTAAAAACAATTGGCATTTTGCCAATCCATTTATTTTGTCGAATTGCATCATACATACATTTAGCTGCGTTTTTTCGAGATACGCCCATTTTTGCTTTTGAATCTCCAAATGAAATGGTATAACCATTGCCATCTGTTTTAACATTAGGGTTGATTATTCGTACTACTGTCCAGTCCACTTTACTGGCGTTCACTGATTCCTCAATCCCCTTCATTTCTAGATAACCTGCAGGGAACAATAGCTTTGGCATAAGTGAAGGGATAACTGTAGCGATTTGTTTTTTATCAGCATTTGACTTCGTAGCAGGTGTAGCAAGTGTAATAAAACGCTTTACACCCTGCGCTTCCATTACTTTTAAAATCATTTCGTGCGCATCACGAATCGGTAACTCTTTTACTTTTCGGCCACCATTTAGATTAGGACCAAGTGTACTAACAATTGCATCTTGGCCTTGAATTGATTCTGTTAATATTTTTTCATTTGTCAGGCTCCCAACAATAATTTCAAGGTTTTCATGCTTAAAATTTATGGCACCTTCACGGCGTACGAACGCTTTAACTTTATCTCCCTTTTGTAGAGCAATATTTATAAATTGTTGGCCTATCTGTCCATTGGCCCCAAATAGTGTTATGTTCATTTTCTAACCTCCTACACCTTCCGACTATACAACACTTGTCGTATTGTTAATTCAATTCTATAATCGTAATGAAAAGGCAACAACCAACAATACAACCAAAAAATCGTATATACGACATTTCGGTTCAAATGTCGGAAAAATGGAGGGTAATATGGATAAAACATTAGATCCACGTTTTCTAAGAACACGAAAATTGATTATGGAAGCTTTTATGGAATTAGCGATTGAAAAAGATTTTAAGGATATTACAATCAAGGATATTACTCAAAGAGCTACAGTGAATCGAGCAACTTTTTATTATCACTTCTTTGATAAATATGATTTGTTAGAGAAAGTGTTAAGTGAAGATGTATTGCAGGGGATACTAAAAAATGTTTCTTCTCATGAAGCATTAACGCCTGAATCATTAAATGAGATTTTCCTTAGCTTATTATCATTTCAAAATGGTTTGGCCAATCAATGTTCACGGAGTTATGAAGCGTTTACTCCAAAAATTGAAATCATTGTTAAAGAAGAGCTTGGCAGGGTATTTCGAGATTTATTAAAACAAAAATATCCAGAGTGGACGTATGAAAAAGTCGAACTACACAGCATTACGATTAGCTGGAGCTTATATGGAATATCCACTAAATATATAAAGAGTGGGTATACGCCATCGAATAACCTAATGATCGAAACGTTTACTAGACTATTAAGATAAAAACTGCCCCTACATATGAATCATCATTTGTAGGGGCAGTTAAAAGGAAATATCTTCTTGAAAGTTGAATATTAGCATAGAATCATTATTAACTATTCCGATGAGGAGGATTCTTGTGCGTCCACGACCATTTTCTATTGAAAATCCAGAGTATGAAAGGTATGTTAGTCTAGTGCCAGATGGAGATATTGAAGAAATACTTAGTAAGCAACGAACTAAGACCATTACCTTCTTGAGCAGCATATCAGAGGAGTCAGCAAGCAAGGCTTACGCACCAGGGAAATGGACTTTAAAAGAAGTGATTGGGCATATGGCGGACGTGGAACGTGTGATGTCGTATCGAATACTTGCCATTGCACGAAATGAAAGTGCACCACTCCCAGCAATGGATCAAGATCAATACGTTTCTGCGGCAAACTTTAACAAATTATCCTGGGAGCAGCTACTAGCTGGTTTAGACACGGTACGCTCCAACACGATAAGTCTTATTTCAACCATTGATGATGCAGCGTGGGATCGTAATGGAACTGTAATGAACACCACAGTTTCGATAGGTACCTTTGCATATGGCATTGTCGGTCACGAGTTACACCATTTGAAAGTGATTAGTGATAAATACTTATAAGACTTTTTCGTTTAATGAAAAACCTAATTTCTCATTTAATGCTGTGAAGCGATCCCTAAAAAGTTAGGCACGGTTATTTCATTTGGCAGCTTGGGTAAAATTAAAATGAGTTCGGTATTGGTATTGTACCGGACTCATTTTTAATTTTGCTTTTATAACCATGATCTCCTAAAAGAGTCAGTTTTAATGAACATTGGAAGAGGAGCCAATACATCTGAAGAATACAGAACAACAGAAGTACTGGCGCAACATATTCCTAAAGAATGAATTGAAGAGTAATTATTACTTAAAAATTGTATTGATGACTTCATCCAACGACATATTACTATCCAATTTGAAGATACCAGGCTTTAAATCATTTGCCAGTCCCCTTTTTTCCACTTCATTGAAAAAGGTCATAGCATTATCAATGATTTCCCCCTGCACTAATGCATTTCCAACTTCGATACTCGTCATTCCTGATGCCACATTGATAACTGTACGATAGATTACTTTCTCATTATCTTGGTCCGTGTGTTCTTTTTGAGTTTGTTGACCTTTTGTTTCTGTTTCTTTTTCCGTAACAGCTAGTTGTTCGTCCCATTCTGTTTTAGTTAAAATAACATACCCAGCATTCGAGAGGCTCGTTTTCATTTCCTCTTCCGCTATGGACTTCGCTGTCACCTGATCCGTTTGTTCTTTGGTAGTAGACTGTGAAAAATAGACAGTTCCACAAACACCCGCACTGATGAGAAGACCTGCAGCAAAGCTATTTATCAGATTAGCTTTCATTTGCTACCGTTCTCCCTTCCTTATTTAATGGCATATATGGAGCTAGAAGCTTTTCTACCTCTGATGTTTCAAGCTTAAATTTAGCAGCCATAATCTCCACTTTAAAATTTCTCTTGTATAAATCTAGTAATTTTCGTCGCAATTCTCTTTCATCGTTACTAAGCCCTGCTTTTTGTGAAAGTATTTCATTTTCTAAAGTCAAAACTCGAATTTCGTTTTGAAGCTTAGTAACCTCCTCCATTATCGTCATATATACCGTATCAATTTCGCGTTGTTCTATCTTTGAAGCTTGCTTATTTTTGTACATTGAATATATGAGTAGTAGTACTGCCACGATAAATAGTCCAGTTAAAGTCCATTCCATCGTTCAATCCTCCTTTGTATAAACTAATTTGACCAAGTTATTATACTTTGAAAACTACTATATTTCGATTAAATTCTACAAAATACTACAAAGGTCATTCGTAAAAAAGGACTGAACGATTAGAAAGATTCATTTTCCCTTTTTATATTTATAATGTTATTTTACTGCTGCTACTGAATGATCTACTTATTAAGTCGGTATAAATGGAACATTGTGAGAAGTGAAGAAAACTTTAGTTAGATTCCAATTATGGGCTCATTCCAAACGGAGTTCTATTGTAGGAATCTAGTTCAGTCTCTATATCTCTTTCAATCTCTCGAGCCATTCTCTCTTTTTCATGTTCCAAATAACCGTAACTACTAAAATGCTACATAATCTCGATTGCATAATAATATTTTGTAAATATTCTCAACTATATGGGCATTTAATAAAAAAAGCACTTCCTAATTCAAGGAAAGCGCTCGATTGTTGAAGAGTGTTATTATAAAAATTTAAAATAAAAGAAGTGTATCCTACAAGAGGAAAACACTCCTATCTTATTCAATATTTAAGCAATCAGGCTTCGGCATGTTTCTGCACATTTCAAGCAAGCATTGGCACATTTTTGACAGTGTTCGTGGTTGTGTTTTTTGCATTCATTACCACATGCTTCACAAATTTTTGCACATACTTCCGCCAACTCTGAAAGAAATGGTGTTCCTCTGCTTATCGCTTGTTCAAAATAAGCACAAAGTTCTGCACATTCTCTATCAAGACGAATACATTCTGCCATCATTTTCATATCTTCTTCTTTCAAACAAGCATCATAACAATGATTACAGGCTACCATACATTCATGAAGTGACTCAATTACAGACAGATATTGTTCATGGGCCATTATAAATTCCTCCTTTTAATTATACATTATTTCGATACCCTCCCACCGTATCCTAAAACATAATTCATAATTTAAACTGTACTTAAACTAATTCTTTAGTTTAAGTGTAACCCTTCACAATTACTATTTCTTGAATATCTACATAGAGAGTTCTTTTATTCGTTTGTTTACGATGAGCCTTAAGATTATCGAAAAACCCTTTTATAACAACATCTATACAATGATATAGGCATGCTCGATTGATGAGTGTATCAAACTTGATTTTCGCATGATGTGTATTGCGATTAGATTTAAAACCATAACTAGGTTTATAAAACTTAGCTTCCCAAATCGGTTCCAGCATTTCTTGTCAGGATCATTTCGCACCAACAATCTGGTCCGATTGCTGAAAAGGGCACAATTCTTCAAGAATTGCACCCGTTAGTTCAATAAGAATTACTTCTTTATTAACTTGTAAAATAACATCTTCTTTCACCAGCCTGTTTCTAGTGACTTTTCCCGTTTTGCTAAATATACAGAATTCGATAGCAATGTTACGATTCAACTTTCTCGATTTAAAATTCCTGTTTTTCAACAATATTTCTATTTTTGACAATGCTTGGTGTATCTACTGTAAACTTATTATTAATCTTGTCATAAAGCTTGATAACACCATAGCCAAGCAATCCCCCAGAAGTGTTTAGTATTAGGTCATCCACGTCAAAAATTCCAAGAGAAAAAATAATCTGTAAGCATTCTAAGTATAAACTTAAACTAAAAGATAGAGCTAATACGCCTATGATTGACATCCCTTTATTTTTTGACAGCAATATAAGGAACATTCCAAACGGTGCGAACAATCCGATATTCCCAAGCAAATTACTTAAATCATGCCACGAAAGACTTTGAATATTAATGAACATTGTTTTAAACGGTATTAAATTACCTCTTTGCAATTGGTACATGAGATTATCTGGATTCTCAAGATTCCTCTGAAGTTGTTGCCAGAGAAAAGTCATATCTCTCCAACGGAACTTAAATAGAATAATCCTAAATAATGCGTACATATAAAAAGTAAATAGGGCGAGTATAATAATTCTGTTTAGAAATTTCATTTTTTTCATTCCGCGCTCTTTAACTCCTAACGATTAATATGTGTTGTTTCGGGAAACACTGTCACAATTACTCCATCCATATTGTTACCTGATATCTCGTAATGAAGGTTGGACGGCACTTGAATGGAGGTATTTTTGGTTACAGGGTAATAAGAGATCTCATATAATTCCCCTTTTACACTAGCAGAAATGGTTTTTTCTTCTTTTAGGAAAACCAAATATTCTTCCAAAGCCAAATTCTTTTCCTTCATTATCGCACTATGCGGTAAACCAACATAGCGGATATGCCACGGTTCATATTGAATTCCTGTTACTGCCGTTTTATCCTTTGGATAACGTAAGATGAACCCGTATTTCCATGCATTTTTTTCTATCCACTTTCCTTCTTCGGCTTCAGCCATCTCCATTTGAGTAGATCCAACATCAAGCGATAAGCCCAAATTGTGTTCGCTATAACCTGCAGGCAAGGCATAATTGGAACCCATTTCTTGATAAAGTGAATTTTGCTCATCAAAGTCTCGGAAACCACTAGTGATGGAGAAATTACGTACTCCTTCTTTTCCTGCAGCGGTAATCATATCTGAAAATTTTCGTGCTATATCCTCTGACAAGTAAATTTCACTATTTAACAATCCGTACCCCTCTGTCAATTCCTTGCGCGTAGATAGCTTGATGGTATCAGATTTAATACTCTCTTGGTGTACTGGATATGTACTGTTGACCAAAAGCAGATTTCCCTGGTAAATTTGTTCTTCTGTAATCTTTTCAATTTGGACTTTGTCAGAAAACCTACTATCCTCAACTTTATCATCTTCATATTGTTCCTCATTTTGTATTTCATTTTTTGGTTCAAAAACCGTTTCAATATTTATAAAAGGGAAACAAAAGCAAAATAATAATAACAAAAAAAGTCCCCACTTCTTCATTTAAAGTTCCTCCTTATCCTTATAGATACTAGAATAGGGAAAACTATTTAAAAAAAGAGTAGGGTAAATCTTAAATATTTCTTAAATCATCTACCTGAATTTAACTTTTCTCAGTATTCTATTCATTTCCCTTTGGTAACCTTACTTCAAAAACTGTCTGTATTACGCTACTTTCGGCATTAATCGTACCATTATGCTGTTCCACAATATTCTTCGCAATAAATAAACCCAGACCTGTGCTATTTTCTTGATGAGTTCGTGCTTTGTCTCCGGTATAGAACATATCAAAAAGGTACGGGAGTTCAGCAGAAGGAATGCTATCACCATAATTAACAACTTGAACAATCACTTCTTCACCATCTATAAAACCATTAATATCGACATATTGACCTTCATATCCATAACGGATTGCATTAGTTAAAAGATTTTCAAAAACCCGTGCTATCAAAGCTCCATCACCAAAGATGGGTAAATGTCCAGTACTATTCATTCGAGCAACCAAATGATTTTTTTCAAATACAGGATATAATTCTTCCTTTAGTTGATTAAGTAGGTCTGTTAAATTAATTCTCCTTTTTTCAACTGGCAGCATTCCATAGTTCATTCGAGTAATCTCGAATAATTCATCAATTAGCCTTTCTAATCGTTGAGATTTTGTAAAGGCAATCGTTAAAAAGTGATTTGCTTGTTCCTTAGTCAAACTCTCATCCTTAAGTAATAAATCCAAATATCCTAAAACAGAAGTAAGTGGCGTCCTTAAATCATGAGCCAAATTTACGACCAATTGATCCTTGCTGCTTTCCGAAAAATCCCCTCGCAGAATCGCTTCTTCCAATTTTTCACTTGCTAGATTAATGCTTTGTGCAATATCACTCAATTCATCATTTGAAGATATTTGAACTCGATACTTAAAATCCCCCTGCGCTAGAGAATGAATTCCTTTTGAAATTTCATTGAAATAGGCAGAATATGGTTTTGTAAGTATAAAGAAAAAGTATATTGAAAGTGGGATAAATAATAATAAAAAGAAGTTAAAATCACCAATATTTCCTATAATTCCGCGAAAATATGCTAGTGTATCTCCATAATCAACATTAGTATAATAATACAATTGGAGCATCTTATAGAGTATGTATGTTATGGCGCCAGACAACACCATGCTTAAAACCAACAATGTTATCATTTTGGAACGAAAACCTCTCATTTTTTTACCCATTGAATTTATAGCCTACTCCCCATACAGTTTTAATCAATTTGTTTTTTCGCTGATCCTCTTCAAGTTTTTTCCGTAAAGTTCGTATATGAACCATAACGGTGTTTCCATTTTCATAGTATGCATCTCCCCATACCTTCTGAAAAATATCTTCTGCACTATAAACTTTATTTGGATTACTAGCTAGTAAATATAAAATTTCAAACTCTTTTGGGGTCAATTCAATATTCTTGCCATATAGAGTAACAGTACGTTGTTCAGGAGATATCATTAATCCTCCAAATTCCAAATTTAAGTTCTGCTTGGTTTTAGGTTGATTCAATTTCATATAGCGTCGCAACTGTGCATTTACCCGAGCAACCATTTCAATCGGAATAAATGGCTTCGTCATATAATCGTCTGCTCCAATTACCAGTCCCTGTACTTTGTCAAAATCCGACGTTTTAGCACTCAAAAAAATGATGGGCAAATTGTGTTGTTCGCGAATACGTCTCGTTACTTCATACCCATCCATTTTCGGCATCATAATATCCAAAATCAACAAGTCAATAGCTTGAGTCTCGACAACTCTTAAAGCCTCTTGCCCATCTGAAACTTTAATAACATGGTATCCTTCTTTTTCCAAATGAATGGCAATCAGATCAGCAATTTCATCATCATCGTCAGCAATTAATATCGAAATATCTCTCATCTTCCCACTCCTAAATAAAAGTTAACATTCAGCTAGATTAATGTGCCCTAACCATTTTTTATTATTTCCTTTTCTTTCTCGAAAATATGAACCAAGTTTAACTTAAATTCACTTTTCTAATTTTGAATTTTGTATGTGAATTCTTCTAATACACCAATATAACATAACTAATTATTGTGTTGTTTAAGAGTCTTATCCCATTAATTTCTCTTTTCATGAAGAAAAGCACAATTCATACTGCAGAATTGCGCCAGATCGTAATATAAGGTTTGTGAAATAAAAATAGATTACAACTAAATAAGGAAAGTTTATGATTTATAGCTTCTTGTTTTGTAGCATTCTACCAACATTTTACACAAAACCTACGTTAAGACATTTTATCATATAATTATCTGTAAGAATTGTCCCTTTGACAATTGTGGCAGGTTCGATTCACTTATTGTACGAAGGGTAGCTTTAGTGGAAAAGGAATTTAAATAGACCATATTCATTTAGAACATGTTTAATCAAAATTTTCAAAAAGCTGCATCAACATCCTTTATTCCATTAAATGGCACTATTCTTGAAGAAAGACCTTTGCTTATTCAAAGAAAGAACCAGATTCTGGAATAAGCTACTGCTCAATAACTTCGTAGTAAGATAAATCTGGGGATGACCTTCAGAGTATTTTCTATTCAAACAAGTATCTTTGAAAAATCATCCTTATCCAGAGTGCTTGCTCCAAAAAGTATTTTTAATTTTAAATTCCTTTATATACGACTATCTTTTAAAAACCGGATACTATCGATTTTCCATGCATCTGCGGGGGAAAAACGGAATAGATAAATATCCCCTTCAAAGTATTTTCTTTCCGAATTACTATTTACCCATTCGATTTCAACTGGCACTTGAAGACTTATATTATTTACTAGGTCTTCGACAGGTAACATAGAGATCTGTTTCAAATTTATATTTTCAATCGATTGAATATGCTCTTTCCAGTCAATTTGCTGAAGGGAAATGTTTGAGATTATCCGCGAATCCTGCTGCTTAAATCCAGCTACAAAGGCATTAATTAGTTCATACGGGTCTGTGCTGGTAACATACTCTTCAAGTTTGCCTGCTGCTTTTAAAATCATTAGTTCATGTGATAAGTCCATTGAGTTTGTGCTGTGGGTTTTACTTCCATAAAAATGGATGCAAAAATGACCAGGAAAATCATTTTCTAATGCACCAGCACCATGTGGCATCCCATGCATTGAAGCCGCAATCCATTGATCACCATGAATGACAATAATAGCTCTTCGTTTCCAGCTCCATTTGCCGCCATATATCTCATTCATTATTTTCGTATCCTTTGAAGTCAAGGGCTGAACGTCCGCATGGCGGTTTCCTGCACGTCTCTGCACCTTAAACATTTTCCCTGTTTCCACATCCAATACTGTAAACTTACTGTATTTTGGCAAAATCCCATTAACTTTTTCCCAAGGGAGCATTTCAATCTGAATGCCCACATTTTCATCTTTTGCTAAAACATTGGAACAGTGACTGAACAAGGTAATTATTAAAAGAATGACCGTAATAACAGTTCGCATTTATCTCACTCAATTTCATTATATTTTGAAAAACTTTAGCCTACAGAAAGCTTTCCTAAAATAGTTTGGATGTATTCATCATTTCCTGTAATTATTTAAAGGGCAATAAATGAAGGACTAGCGAAAAAAGCCAGCGATATTTAGAATTCATCGCTAGCTACTTTCTTTTCATGTATATGAACAAAAATCGTTTTAATCTGTTTGTTTTAACTTCATCTATAGACCAACATGGATGTTTGTAGACAAGAAGTCTTTGTACAATATCTATATCAATACACTTAATAAAATGGACATCTTTAATAGGTTCTTGTATTTCTTCTAACATTTTTTCTTTGTAGGCAGGCTCGATAACTTTCATTCTCTTCAATTCCACCAACAGGTAAAGAATAATTCCCCATTAGTGTATATGTAATACTTTACAATCTCAATTCCTTCCTCAACAATCTGGAATTGCCCCAAATTATGGATTAACTTCGATACCTTTATTAGCTGATTTAGTTCAGCAAGATGAATCTTTGTATAATTCAAACCTTGACTTAGATTTAAAGCTGTGTATAATACAAGGTAATTGCATAAGTTGAATGTTTTCTAGGGTTCCGCAGCAGTCAATGTTGGTCTGGTCCGAGAGAAAACTCACAGCTTTGCTGTGTCACGGAAGGATAAAAGCCTGGGAGAAACTGTTTTTACAGTTGTCTCTCAGGCTTTTATCGTTTTTTTTTGGCAAGAATATATTTGGAGGTGTCTTTAGATGAATATAGACTGGATTAAAGTAATTGTGGCTGCTTTCTTTGAAGTTTTTTGGGTTATTGGTTTAAAACATGCGTATGACTTTTGGACATGGACTGGAACTATCATTGCTATATTCGTTAGCTTTTATTTAATGATAATGGCCGGCCGTAAACTTCCTGTAGGAACTGTATATGCGATTTTTGTTGGGTTAGGTACAGCTGGTACTGTCTTTTCAGAAATCCTATTCTTTGGTGAACCATTTAAAGTAGAAAAAATACTATTAATATTGCTGTTATTAGCAGGAGTAATTGGCTTGAAATTAGTAACAAAAGACAAATTTCAGGAAGGTGATGAATCCTAATGGCTTGGATTTCTTTAATTCTCGCAGGTCTGTGTGAAATGTTTGGTGTTGCCATGATCAATAAATTACACAAAGACCGCAATTGGCAATCAATAGTTCTTTTAGTTCTTGGATTCGGGGCAAGTTTTATATTTCTTGCTTATTCAATGGAAACACTTCCTATGGGTACAGCTTATGCTATCTGGACTGGGATTGGTGCTTCTGGCGGAGCAATTTTAGGCATGATATTTTATGGTGAATCAAAAGACTGGAGAAGACTTATTTTTATCGGAATGGTATTAGGTGCTGCAGTAGGTTTAAAACTTGTCTCATAAATGAGTGATGGATTGTAGTATAAAGAAGATAATCTAATAATTTATACAGATTATCTTCTTTATCTTTGTCCAACAATATGAAGAATTGCGCCAGATTGTGGAACATCTTTTTACTATGAAATTGTTAATCTAAATCATCCGTTAGTTTAAGTGAAATGTATCTAATTTTCCCTTTCTTAACTTATTCAGTTTCATTATCAATTACTGTTACTAGGTTTGCGTTTTCATTTTCACTAATTGATTCACCATGACCAGGTCCAAAAAGATTTAATAATATTACCCCTATAAGAATTAAGACAATTCCGGAAACACTGGCGATGTTTATTTTTTCTTTCCATATTAAAACCGAAATTATAGTGGTAGCAATAATCCCTATACCAGACCAAAGTGCATAGGCTGTATTTAATGGAATAGTTTTCATTGCTAGTGATAAAAAGAAAAAGGAACCTACAAAAGCAATAATCAAACTAATAGTGGGGTATATTTTTGTAAATCCTTCAGACGCTTTAATCATAGATGAACCAATGAGTTCACCTACAATTGCTAGTAATAAATATAAATATGACATAATACTTGTCCTCCTGTTTCTATATGATAATCTCACTTAAAATATGGGTTAGGCCTATATTTAATTGTTAGTTTACAAAAAAATTTATTTACTTATAAGACTTTAATTTATTTAAATCTGTGCGCAAAAATCAATATAGTTTTGTGGGAAGAAGAAACATTTATATTTTTTCAATAATGCAGAGCTAATTCTATACACCTATTTGAACTTCTTTAATCGTAGATAAAAATGTAAATCCTTCTTCCACTTTACTTCTCGTTACTTTATGTACAAAACTTCAAAAATTTATTTTAGCTCTAACATACATATCCAATTTTCTTTATAGTGTTATTTAATTAAATGGCACTAAAATGAAAAACGAGCACTTATCCTTGTTCAAGGAAAGCACTCGATTGTGGAAGATCGATAAATATTATTTTGTTCCCTAAAAAATATACTTTCTCTAGAAAAACTACCCGTTTATCAAAAAAAGACTATCCCATTTCCAACATTGATCACCAATTTTAGAGAAGATTCTATATCATTAATCAAAACTTTTCTTAACTAACCATAAAAAATTGAACTAGTACTTGTGACTAGATTCTCTTTTTAACATCTTCTCTTATTAATCCAATAATATTATCAGATAAATTTGCTGGAAGAGACGTACCATCTTTAAATAACCATGTATTAATTATTTCAAGGTCTGCTTTTTTAAATGTAATGCTATAATCTTTATTTTGGTAAGTAAAATCAATAGTCACGAATTCTTCACCATCTAATTCAACATCAATGATCATATTTTTTATTTCATATGGCTTCATGAATAGTCTCCTCGTTTATCATACTTTTATATAGAGTTAACTTTATATTTCTCTTTATTCACTATTTTCAACTAATCTACACAGATTATTTTAAAAAAGAAAAAGCAGCCTTTCTATTCAGTTAACGCACCCTTTCAAAGACGCTTTCTTTATTCAGAAAAGCGTCCGATAGTTGGAGACCTCTATTTAATTCTTCTTCCCATAATATTGAATATACAATGACTATCAAATTCATTAGTTTTCTTTAAAAAACTTGAATAGCTTGCAAACCATAATGACGATGAATACTTTCTAATTGAGTAAAGATAAGTTTTTTCTATTTCATTATCCAGTTTAATTAACAATTAATCTATTTCAGCTGAATTATGGTCACGCATCGAGAATGTATTTAACCTACTTTGTAGTTCATACAAGTTAAAATCTCCATTTTCAAATTGCTTAAATATTTCTATTAGTTGATTAATTGTACACATCAATTTACTCCTATATTCAATAACTCATTCGATTATGAAATTGGTAATCCATGAACGATCTTTAATTTTTAATAAATCTACAACAGTGAAAGCCACTTTCTCAAATTCTTCTTCAGATTTTTCCTTCTCAAAACTAAACCATATACCATCTTCATCTTTTGATTTAGCCCCTAACCTAAATCGTTCATTTACATCATGTGCAGTAACTTTATTAGGTAAGATTTGCTCTCCCCAATATGTTGTTACTCCTTCAACTGAACATGTTGCTAACTCAACTACAAATGATCCACCCCATCTGTCAAATTGAAAAGTAATTAAATCTATATTTGTTTCATTTTTTCTTCTAAAGTGAGGTAATGTTCCTTTAAACCCTTGTTCTCTTAGAAAAGGTACTGCAACTTTTTTTAAAGCATTATTCATCATTTCCCTTTCATTCGATGCCATTTTCTACTCCTAGTTGAGTTTTAATATTTAAATAACATTATTATTTTATCCTTATGACATTTATTATAAATGTGATTTTTCTTTTCTATGCGTTCCTCCACAATCTGGCTCTATGCACGATTCCTTATCAAGAATTGCGCCCGATCGTAATATAAGTTAGCCAGATTTTTCTGGTTGACCTTTTGTTGAAGATTGTAATTCAACTAAAGCCCTCGTTAGTTCAATAGAGAATAACATTCACGTAAATAATTTGGGATTTTTTCTTCTTGGACACTTGCAATCTCCTTAAATGTGACTCCTTGTTCTAATAAAGCTGTTACTATCTCCCAGCCAACAAAGTATACTTCCCTGTCGTGATTAGTAGTTCCAGTGCCAAATGTAAATTTTGTAATAACTTCAGAAGAAGAATCATCAAAATATGGGACAATTCCTTTTATAATCTCTGCCCTCACCAATTTACAAGAATTGAACCATCCTTGCTTATGTTCTATATACTTTTCATCTGGTTTACCAGGGACTATAAACTTACTTACTTGTGTTGCCAATCCTTCTTGCAAAATTGTTGAAGCAATCGTTCTCTCCCAGTTTGGTGTTAAGTTAGCAGTCTTAGAATGAACAACGTGAGTAAGTTCGTGAGAAAGTGTTATATCGGAGTCTCCACATTCAATTGGGATACAAAGAGCTAATCGTTCTTGATCATATGGAGCTACAAAGGCGTTATTTTCAAATCCACCTACAAAATAAATTAAAACTAAGTTAATTGGCTTATCATAACCTAATAAAGACTTTACTTCTTTTAAACAATTTTCAACTCTTGTTAGGTTTCCTTTCCAATTTTCAATGTAGTTTATGTTCTTTTTATATTTTTCCCAAGCCCCGTAGAATAAGGATTTAGCAATCTTTTGTCCTTCTTCACCTGGAGGTACGGCGGCAAAATTGTAATTCTCTTTCCATAACTTCCATCGTTCTTCATCGTCTAACCATTCAAGGTTTGCTCTCTCATAAAAATCTAAGAATTTAGGAATTAAATTTATAAGTTCAATATTGTTCAAAGAATAACCCCCTAGTAAAAAATCTCTTATTAAACTAAACTGCCTCGTTAGTTTAAGTATATTTCTTCACAATTTCACCTAAATTTTAACATGAATATCCAGATTTTTTTAAGGTATTACTCCACAATCTGACCCTATTCATGAAGAAAGACCCTCTCCTTATTCAAGGAAAGAGCCCTTTAATGGAATAACTAAGTTATTTATCAAATCTTGTACACATATAGTCATTCTCTAATCAACAAAGTATTGTCCCTTCCTATTTTGGGAAGCGGTTTTGAAAATTTTTGATAAAACGAGAGCATTACTCCGTTTAACAACTGTATTTTTTGTTTCCAGTCAGAGTTGTCAATGGGTTCTGTTCATTATTCCATGAATAGTGGAAAAACGAAGCAATATGTTCTTCCGACACATCTTCAAGTACGGCAGGATTCCATTTCGGAGCACGGTCTTTATCAACAAGAACGGAACGAACTCCCTCATAGAAATCATGGCATTTCATAAAATTCATCGCTACGTTCATTTCCATTTCAAAGCAATCATAAAGTTGCTTATCTTTTCCTTCTTGAAGTTGGTGAAGTGTCACTTTAAGTGAAGTTGGTGACTTAGAGAGGAGTGTATTCACTGTTTTCTCTGCCCATTTATCACCTTTCTCTGCCGTCGTATTAAGCGACGAAACGATGTCTTCTATTGTTTCAAATTGAAAGTGTTGATCAATCTTCTCTTGCTCGGATGACAATAATGAAGAAGGGGGTGAAGAAGATAGACTATATTGCTTTAATAGCTGGTTGATTTCTTGCTCCGCCGAATCAAGTGACCATATTTTTTCCATCATTGCTTGCCTTAATTTCGGCCAATTCTTGCTTTCTAAGTAGCAATCTGCTACACCGGTATACAACACATCAGACGCTTTTACAATATTCGCTGTTAGAGCAAGATAACGTCCAATATAGCCAGGCATTTGATTTAAAAAATAACTTGCCCCGACATCAGGGAAAAACCCGATGTTCATTTCAGGCATTGCCCACTTGGTTGTTTCCGTCACAATCCTGTGAGAGGCACCAATTGAAAGACCGACACCACCGCCCATAACGATACCGTTCATATAGACAACAACAGGCTTTGGATAACGATGAATCTCATAATTCATCGGATACTCGGTTGAGAAAAACTGTTCGGCATATGCTTCAACACCGTTTTCTTTTAAATCATATAGTGTACGCATATCCCCGCCTGCGCATAAACCTTTTTCTCCTTCTCCGTAAATGCATATTAACGCAATTCGGCTGTCTTGCTTCCAATCTTTTAACTGTTTATAAATAGCGGCTACCATTTCAACATTTAATGAATTTAATGCATGAGGCCGATTCAGCTTAATCCAGCCAACACCATTTTGAGCTTCTGTGACCACACTTTCTTGAGTAACCAACATCTATCACCGCCTTGACTGATTTTTTACAGGAGAGCTCTATTCTATTAAAATAGCACTCTCCTGTACTAAATTAATAATGTTCTATTACCATTTTCTTTCTTGTATAAAACGTGACACCTTCTTTTCCATTTGCATTAGACTGAAAATGTGAAGAAAGCCATTGGTGAACAATATTCAAATAATAAGTGTTTTTTTACCAAGCTTTTTTTGCTACCAACTTCTCGAAGCGCTCCACTCCTATATAGTACGGCATTTGGCATTAAAAGCTCGTATACCTTATCATTCATGAAATCCACCCTAAGTTTTGCTGATATGTGGAGTCAGCCTCGCATGACACCGCACACCTATTCATTATTTGTCTTTAAATTCAGCCTTCCGCTTTTCAATAAAAGCGTTGACTCCTTCTTTCATATCCTCAGTTGTAAACAACTGTGCCCAAAGATCTGCCTCAATTTCCAAACCTTCATCTAGCGTTGTTTCCAAGCCTTTATTTACAGCCTCAATAGTTGCTGCAACAGATGGTTGACTTTTATTAAGAGCAATAGCTTCAGCAAGCTGTTTTGCTTCATCCATTAACTCAGCAAGAGGTACCGATTTGTTTACTAAACCAATATATTCTGCTTCTTTCCCACCAATAAATTGACCAGTCAGAATTATTTCGAGAGCCTTCGACTTATTTGTAAGACGTGCCAAACGCTGTGTACCTCCAAATCCCGGAATTAATCCTAAGTTCAGTTCAGGTTGTCCAAGCTTGGCTTCATCTGCAGCAATACGCATGTGACAACTCATAGCAAGCTCTAAACCGCCGCCCAAGCAAGCCCCATTAATCGCTGCAATGACCGGCTTTTTAAGTTGTTCAATTTTATTTAAGACAGCTTGTGCATCTACAGAAAGTGCTTTTCCTTTCTCTTCACTATCAAACGCTGGTACAAATTCCTTAATGTCAGCACCCGCCACAAAAAATTTCCCTTCTCCTGTAATAACGATTACTTTTACTTCCGGTTCACTTGCCACATAATCAATACTTGCTGATAAGCCGCTGACGGTTTGCGAACTCATCGCGTTTGCCGGTGGATTATTAATGGCAATATAAGCTACACGATTTTCCACTTTCAGATTAATGTTTTTGAATTTTTTTACAATTGTAGTCTCCATTTTTTCTCCTCATTTCATATTTATTGTTATATAGAGGCGTTCTTAAGTCTTAACACGATCAGCCAATTAGTGTACCAGATTAATGGAATTGGTTCGTTTGACTGGTGCAAGGACAGCAAGTGCTATTACTCCTTGTCCTTTTGTGCAGACACTTAATGGATTGATTTCAAACTCGACAATTTCTTTTACAATAATTGCTTTGAATGTATCCATCGACCGACTCATTTTGATACAAAACATTTTTGCAACAAAAATGTTTCATAACAAAAACTAACATGATATTATAGGTAATGTCAATATGGAGGAGATATTTATGGAATTAAAAGATTGCATTAACTTTTTACTAAGTGCTAGTCAGAATAAAGTTTTTAAATTTTTCAGCAAGCTTTTAGAGGACTATGGAGTAACACCGGCACAATATGGTGTATTGAATTGTTTGTGGAAAGAAGGACAACTATCCCCTAAACAAATTGGAGAAATGGTTTATTTAGAAGCCCCTACTGTCTCAGGGATATTAGATAAAATGCAAAAAGCTGGATTAATAGAGCGTTCGATTGATCCAAAAAATCGTAGAAATGTTTTAGTGATGGCTACTCAAAAATCTAAAGAAATTAGGAATGAAGTTGAAGCTGCAACAATTAAGTTGAATAATAAGGTTTTTCAAAACTTGGCAGATAGCGATATAGAAGTGTTGAAAAAAGCATTAGAAGTAATAATAAAGTCTGATTATTAATCATATAACCTTTTTTCTCTTAACCTATGGATCGAATAATACTTTGAAGCAGATTAAAATTACTGCTATCTCTAACTATTCTGTTTTAAGAAAAAAATTCTAGTAACCCTCGTCATAATTTGTTGATGGGGGTTATCGCACTGGAAATTAATTCATTTGAAGCACTCCCTCTTTTAAACTAACTTAACACAATATTTCTAGTACATTTCTTAAGGGTGTTATTCAATTAAATGGCCCTATTGCTTAAAAGCGAAACTCTATTCAAGAATTGCGCCCGATCGTAATATAAGGTTAGCCAGAAAAATTTATCAAGACCTAAATTCTAAAAATCTATAAAAATAAAGGAGAAAACATATTGGATATGTTTAATATGTTTTCTCCTTTTTATTATATTAACGCCCTTTAACGGAAAACTGAAAATTGAATAAAGGCCGTTGGAATAATAGAATGAATAATTTAACCGATATTTGACATCGACAACATAACTCCTTAAAATAATTGCATACTAAATTGGAGGTTTTTGTTTGTTAAACTTATGCTTAGAGCTGGTTAAGTAAACTTTCTTAATGCGCATAGTTATTAAGAAAGTGCCATTTATAGAATTAAAAAAGCCTTGGTCCAATTAATTAAAGAATAGGAGACTATAAATGGATATCTTAATCAGAAAAGAACTTACTAAAGAATATAACACAACTGAAAAGGTTGTTAAAAAGGCCTTTTTAAACGAAGAATATAGCGACAAGAAAGAGCATCTACTTGTAAGTCGGATTAGAAAATCGGATTCATTTATTCCTGAACTTTCATTGCTCGCAATAGATCAAGACAATGAAATTGTTGGTCACATTCTTTTATCTAAAATTACAATTGTAAATGATGATAAAACCGTGGATTCTTTGGCTCTTGCCCCAGTATCTGTTATACCCGAGCATCAGAAAAAAGGAATTGGAAGTCAATTAATTCATGCTGCATTAAAAAAAGCAAAAGAAATTGGTTATCATTCAGTTATTGTTTTAGGTCATAAAAACTATTATCCAAAATTCGGCTTCAAACAAGCTAGTTTATGGAATATACAAGCTCCATTTGATGTACCCGATGAAGTATTTATGGCCCTAGAATTAACTGAGAATTCCCTTGAAAATGTGCAAGGTGTCGTTCATTATTCCAACGCCTTTTCAGAATAAAATTGGATTAATTGACCGGACTTTAAAGTTAAAATAATAACAGAGGTTGTTCCTAAAATTGTTTTTCAACATTTTTCAGGACAACCTCTTTTAAATTAACGGCTACACACAAATAAGGCTATATTCGCTTTAATTGAAATATCCTGTCCATTGTTCAAGAATATGGCCCTTCGTATTATAAGGTCAGTCAGAGAAATCTGATTGACTATTTTTCATTCTATTTATAGATTGATAGTAGCCAGGGTAGAACGTTCTGGCCCTTGGGACTTGACCCCGTTCATTAAACTGTTCGCCCTCTACTTGTTAACACACGATTAGGCTGGTTGGGACATAGTGAACCCGTATAACAAGCGAAGATATGAATGACAAGATAGATGGAGGTTACCGGTCAATTACTACATTAGGAGGAGATAATTTATGGATCCAGTTGTTGGTCTGGATGTCGCTAAAGGTGAAAGTCAGGTTCAAATGTTCTTGGATAAAAAAATGCCCTATAAAAACGGTGTGAAGATTGGACATACGGTGGAGGGTCTAGAAGAGTTACACTTTTAACATAAATATCCAATTTGAATTTCCAATCTTATTCTGTAAAATGGCCCTATTGCTGAAAAGGGCAGAATTCTACTCAAGAATTGCACCCTTTTCTGGAATAAAACCTAATATATAATCCTTATTTATTATTCTGTATTGTTTTTTTTCATGACCTCGGCTAATTGTTGAGAGTTTATATTATCTTCTTCTTGTAATTTTTTAATGATATTCTGATAATCCTCTTCGTCTCGATTCTGACTTAGCTTATAAGCAGCTTGAATTTCTTCCACTTTAATTTTAAAACCTACTATACCTTTTAGTTGCCGTTCTAATAGTTGAGGGGATAATTTATTCCATAATATTGGATTTTCACGATGGTTCTCGTACTTTTCTAACAGCTTAGTTAGATCTTGTTTTAACTCCTTAGCCCCTAAAATGGTTGCCTTCCCATATACATGTACCGCCTGATAATTCCATGTAGGTACATTTTCATGCTTATACCAAGAAGATGAAATATACGCATGTGGTCCTTGATATATAACTAAAACATTTTCACAACTTTCGAATGTCCGCCATTGGGGATTCCCATATGCTAAATGTCCAGTGAGGAAATATTCCATCCCAATTTTTTGAAGCTGTAATGGTAGATGAGTCGCAATTGGCTTTTCGTTTTGGGTTGTGATAACAGTTGCAAAGGAGTTCTCCTCCATAAATCCAATCACTTTATCCATATTTTTCACCTGAAAATATTTTGGTATAAACATAAACATATTTCCCCTTTCATTATGAATTCTTACTAATTCATCCTGGCTAAATTAAATTCATTTAACTGTTATTAGAATTTCATTTGTTAACATCGTATACTAGTAATTGACATTTTTGAAGGTACAAAATAAATAAAATAGACATGTCAGAGGTGATGGACATGAAAAATATCATTTTCACGCTAGAGAACGGTCCTTCTAAATATTTACAGATCTATGAGCGTTTTAAATTACTAATTGAACAAGGTGACATTCTAGCTAATGAACAATTACCTTCCATTCGTCAACTTGCAGACTCATTGCAAGTTAGTCGCAATACAACATTAATGGCTTATGAACAACTTGTTGCAGAAGGCTATATTCGTGGAGAAGGAAGAAGAGGCTATTTTGTCATTGATTTAGAACCTTATTTAGTTCAAGAGGATACATATTCTATTCCTCGTCAGAAATCAGAACCAATAACAAACTTTATTGTTGATTTTAAAGCTGGAGCTGTCGATCAAGCTAACTTCCCGTTAAAAGTTTGGAGAAGAATTTCAAATTCAGTCCTTACCCTACAGGAGACTTTTCTTTACGGAGACCCCTTTGGCGAAATGTGTTTGCGTGAACAAATCGCTACTTATTTACTTCAATCTCGTGGAGTCAAGGCAGACCCTAATGCAATTATTATTGGTAGTAGCACCCAGCAAATGTTGACTCATCTTGGTCAAATAATGAAAGAGGATTTTCAAAGCATAATTGTGGAGGATCCAGGATATGTCGGTGCAAGAGAGGCGTTTGCATTTCATCAATTTACACTTGAAACCTTATCAGTAAATGAAACTTGTACTGATTTTTCACAATTAAATGATACGAATTCACGGTTAATTTATGTAACTCCATCCCATCAAAGTCCACTAGGTGTAAGTATGTCAGTGAAAGAAAGACAAATGCTTATTCATTGGGCTAACAAGATACAAGGGTATATTATCGAAGACGATTATGATAGTGAATTTCGGTATACTCAACAACCATTTCCGGCACTAGCTTCCATCGATTCAACAAGAGTCATATATCTAGGGAATTTCTCAAAGTCCTTTTTGCCAGGAATCCGTCTTAGTTATATGGTGCTACCACAGTTACTCTTAACACATTATAAGAATCGATTTCTTCGCTTTGAGAGTACCGCTTCACTTATTAGTCAACTTACAATGGCTAAATTTATGGAAGAGGGAGAATGGAATCGCCATATTAAAAGGATGCGTCTTGTATATAAGCGAAAAATGCAGTGCATCGTTTCAGAGTTAAAAAAAGAATTCCCTGAAACTATCATCATTATCGGGGAACAATCAGGATTGTACATACTAGTTAAGGTACATCTAAACCGTTCAGAACAATGGTTAATCGATCGTGCTTCCATACATGGTGTTAAAGTGTACCCTACCTCTGTATATTTTATAAACAATCACTCTGATGAAGCAATTATTAAACTAGGATTTAGTAATCTGACTTTTGATGAAATTCGGTTAGGTGTGGAGCTATTAAAGAAAGCGTGGTCTTTATAAGTATTTTAGTGAAACCGTAACTACAGCTAGTTACGGTTTCACTATTAATTGAGGTGCTAACAATAATAATTACTTCACCCTTATTCAACTCTAAAAAATGGCCTTGCTCCACAATATGGTCCTATAACTGAAAAAGACACGATTCATTTTCAAGAATTGCGTCAGAGTGTAGAAGAACGTTATACAACTATGCCCCGTTAGTTTAATAAATCGCTCTACATTATTTAAAATTTCATAAAAGTTATTATTCCTCTAATACGAACGTATTTTCTAACCCCATCATTTTCTTTAATGTTTTACCTAAAGCATAATAATTGGGTAAATCCTTCTCTAAAATACAAATTATGTTCCCAGCTTCTCCAGGCGACAAATTTGTTAGCTGTAAAAATTCCTCGTTATCATAAATATACGAAACTAAGTATTCAAAATAATCATCTTTTGTATCTTTAACATTTAAACCCACATTGTATCATCTAACTCTTGTCCCCGCCCATATCTCGCTTTTATCACTAATATTTGCTAAAGGGATCCATTTATCTTTTTTCATTTGGCACCTCTTTAAAGTAGTATATCCTATATTAACTCTACCGTTAGAGTAATTATATTTGTTGATAATCTCAATTGGATTATACAGAAATAGGGGATTACTTTCCTCCACAATCTGGCCAGTTTGTTGAATAAGTAGAAAACTTACATATTAATAATAAACTAAAAAAGCATACCTGCATTTTATATGTGCAAGTATGCTTTGCCTAACTGTTTATACAAATATTAACCACAAAATAATTGTAAATGCAATTGTTGTAATTCCTTGTAAAAGTGTAGCCATTGTTTGAGCTTTATAGGCTTGTGTTACTTCCATTCCACTATATTGTGTCACTACCCAGAAGAAGCTGTCGTTTACGTGAGACACTGTCATTGCCCCAGCTCCAATGGCCATAACCACTAACGCCAATGGTAGTGCACCTTCAATGCCAGCTGTTACTAACATTGGTGCTACAAGTGTAGATGTAATAACTAAAGCTGTTGTTGATGAGCCTTGAGCCGTTTTTAATGCCGCTGCAATAATAAATGGAACGAGTAAGAATAAAGAACCTGTCGCTAATGAACCAAGATCCATTTGCTGTAACATATCACCGACACCAGTTTCTTTAATAATTGTACCGAATGAACCACCCGCTGCAGTAATTAATAGAATAGGCGCTGCATCTTTTAAGCTATCTCCAATCCAGCCCGTTAATGTTTCTTCGTTCAACTTTGGCAGTAATGGGAATGCCGCAAATACCCCTAATAGTAAGGCAACAATTGGGCTTCCTAGGAAGCGTAAAATCATATTTACCGTAGATTCAGGATCACCTACTAATGCAGCAATCGACCCAATACCGATTAACACAATCGGTAGTACAATCGGGAAAAATGCTTTAAATGTTGATGGCATTTCACCAAAGGATTTAATGACTTCTTCGTAATTCATTGCTTCTTCATCATCCATTGGCACTCTTATTTTTGTCGCTACTTTTGAAGCCCAAAGATACCCGACAAATGTCGCTGGAATCGCAACAATTAACCCAACCAGAATCACTGTTCCTAAATAATTGGACGCTCCGATATTCCCTGCAGCCGCAATTGGCCCTGGTGTTGGTGGAACCAGTACATGTGTTGCATATAAACCGGTTGCTAAAGCAACACCCATAGAGGCAATTGTTACTTTTGCACGTTTAGCTAATGATTTCTGTAAGCTTGATAGAATGATAAATCCAGAATCACAGAAAACTGGAATCGATACAATATACCCGATAATCGACATAGCTAATTGAGGTCGTTTTGGCCCCACAATACGAAGTACTACTTCCGCCATACGATAAGCTGCACCCGAACGCTCTAGGATAACACCGATCATTGTCCCGGCAACAATGACAATCCCAATGCTTGTCATTAAACTACCAAAGCCGGTATTAATATTCGTTACCACATCTAGTAATGGCATTCCCGAAGCAATCCCTACAAAGAACGCACTTAGTATTAATGCTAAAAACGGATGTAACTTTAACTTTGCCGTTGCAAATACAACGAATAAGACCCCTATTAAAATAATTAAAAATAACATATTTAATCCCCCTTAGTTAACTAATTTACGAAACATTTCATAAGCCCTTTGTGTTAAACAACTCGCTGCTTCCTTCATCGCCTTTTCAGTTGAAATGGATTCCCCTGCTACGGAATGGATTTCCTGGAAGTGTTCAGCTAAAAGTGGTTGATCTTGTTCTTCTATACAGCCTGAAAGTAAAACTGTCGGTATTTCATATTCCTTTGCACATTCTAAAACCCCGAATGGTGCTTTTCCATGCAAGGTTTGACGATCTGATTTCCCTTCCCCAGTCACTACCATATCGGCACCTTGTATTTTCTCGTTGTACTTCATGACATCGAGAACGAGATGTATTCCTTGATGAAACTCCCCTTGTAAGAAGGCAATCAGTGCACCACCCATACCACCAGCGGCACCCGCTCCTTTATAGTCATGAAGCCGAATTCCTTTTTCTTTCTCAACAACATCCGCAAAGTAAGTCAGTGCCTGGTCAAAATATTCAACTTCATGCTCTTGTACGCCTTTTTGCGGACCAAATATGGCCGAGGCTCCCTTTTCACCGATTAACGGGTTATCCACATCACAGGCAATAGCAAACTTTGACTCTGCTAATCTCTCATCCCAGTTTGACAAATCCAACTTCTTTACATCGAATAAGCCTTCAATCGACTTTTGTACATCTAGTCCAAGTCCATCGATTAAACGAAGTCCAAGAGCTCTCAGCATTCCCACACCTGCATCGTTTGTGGCACTCCCTCCAATACAAATGATGAAATCTCTGAACCCTTGATCCAGTGCATATTGAATCATTTGCCCCGTACCAAAGCTCGAAGCTATTCGAGGGTTCCGTTCATTGTTATGCAACAGTGTAATTCCTGAAGCGGAAGCCATTTCAATGACACAAGTCGTCTGATTCCCCAACACCCCAAAAGAAGCTTCAATTTCTCGCCCAAGAGGATCGAGTACAGTCGTTTTTAGATAGTGACCATTTGTTGCTAATACCAATGCGTCTACTGTTCCTTCTCCGCCATCAGCAACCGGTAACAAAACCGTATCTACGTTGGCATTTACTAGTTTAATGCCTCTTTCTATCGCTTTTGCAGCTTCGAGTGCTGTTAATGTTCCTTTAAAAGAGTCTGGACTTATTACAACTTTCATCCTCCTGCTCCTTTCAAACCAAAACCGGTTATTAGTTAAGCGCTTACAACAATTATAATGAGAAACTATGGAAATTAGCATTATGTTAGGTGTACAATATAACTGTATTAGTACAGTATCTTTTTTATACGGGGTGTATAAAATGTTATCTATTAAGTTAGCTGAGGAAATTGTCGATCAAACCATGTTGCGACTTCATCACAATATTAATGTTATTAGTCCAAATGGTGTTATATTAGCTTCTGGTGATAAAGAACGCATCGATCTGATCCATGAGGGTGCCATAGAAGTTGTGCGTACAGGTATGCCTCTTTTAATTGATGAAAATCTTTCAAAACAATTTCAGAATTGCAAGCCCGGTGTCAACATGCCGATTCGATTTCATGAAGATATTATTGGGGTTATCGGAATTACTGGAGATCCACATGGATTGAGTGAAATAGCCAATTTAGTACAATTGACAACTGAAATGATGGTCCATCAAGTATTAACAGAAAGCGAAAGTGAATGGCAGCGAAAAAATGGGGATTTCATCTTCAAGGCTTTGATCGAAAACGAGCCCATTCACAGTATCATCACGGAACGAATACATAAACTACCCTTTCCATTGAAGGAACCCTTCCAAATTATTTTACTAAAGCAGGAAGGAAATCATTCTTCCAATACTTTATCGATCAACCTAGAAAACATTTTGTATAAACAACCCATTCTTTTTGGGCAATTGGAGCTAAATGAATATTACATTTGCTTATGTGGGGAGGCTGTTAAACATGTAAAGTCGATACTCCATCAACTTACTAAACTACGGAAGAAATTAGAGATTTATATGGGGATAGGTCCTGTTGTAAATTCGCTGGAAGAGCTGTCTTACGGGTTTAACAGTGCAAAAACGGCATTATCCTTTTCAGTTGAGGTACGAAAGGATACCTTTTTTGAAGAAATTGAGGTTTATACTTTACTTAAAAATAAAAATCATCATGATGTGCGAAAGTTTTTATCGAAAACGATATTTGGGTTAAGCGAAAAAATGATGAACACCTTAGAAACCTTTTTTGAGAGCGATCTTCAAATAAATATTTGTGCAGACCGCCTACAAATTCATCGTCATACTCTTACCTACCGCTTAAATAAAATACATGAGCTAACTGGATACCATCCTCAGAATTTTAAAGATGCCTTTGTGTTAAAATTGGCTCTTATGCTTAGTAAGCAGCATTAGCTTTTTCTATAGGAAACAAAATAAAAACGTCCCGTAAATTTTAATAATCCATCTTACGGGACGAAATATTTATTAGACTTGAACTGTCGATTTTACTTCTTGTTCTTCCTCTTGCCTCGCCGATGGTTGGACTTGTTCTGTCCCCACTTTTGAGGGTGCTGTTTCTTTAAAGAACATTGTGCAAAGAAGCGCTATGATTGCGGCACCTGCTGCTACGAATAAGGGTGTTTGAATGCCATAAGTATCCGCTAATGCACCGTTGATCATTGGATTTAAAAAGCCGCCAAATAGCTCCCCGATCCCGATAGTTAAGCCAATAGCGAGACCAGAATACTGTAAAGGCACTGACTCCACTGGAATAACGGACATAGACATCCCAATTACCCCAGAGCCTGCCGAACCTATGAATAACAGTAGCATCATCAACGGAACAGAATCTACGAAAACAATTGAAAGAGGTACTAATATTAATAGTAGCCCTGATAGTAATGAGGCAGGCTTACGACCTGTACGCTCTGAAATCGATGGAATCAGGAATCCAAAAATCGCATACCCCACCCCAAAAGCAGCCATGACAAAACTCATCGTCGTTTCGGACAAACCTTTAGCCTGTACTAGATAGGTTGGTCCAAAGATTTGAAATGCCATCAGCGTCGTCATCACTAAGCTGAAAACGATAATGGATAGCCAAATATTACGGTGTTTCAAGACATCTTTTACCTTCACTTTTTCAGTTGACTTACCTGAATGCATCTCATGGAATTGTGCAGGATCTGGATTTTTGACTGTTCTAAAAATGAAGAAGCTTAAAATAAGCCCTGGAATAATTGTTAAATAAAATGCCGTATGCCAGTCAAATGCGTTTGCCAAAGCCACGATTAAAACCGGAGCAAGAATACTACCAAATAGCGCATTACTAGTATTCATAGTAAAACCAAGGTTAAATCCTTTGCGACGCTCAGAAGACTCCATTGCTAAGATGGATTGGGTTTGAGGAATTAGTGGGCCTTCTACAATTCCCATTAATAGACGCAGTACAAATAACATGCCGAATGTCTGTGCAAGCCCATGCATTAACGAAATCAGGGAGAATAAGAGGACTAAGATTGCCAGCATTGCTTTCTTGCTCTTCACTTTGTCTGATAAGAAACCGCCTAATGGCCCGGACACTGACCAGGTTAGGGCAAGTGCCGCGCCCAGTAAGCCTAATTGTGTGTAGTTCAGTCCTAAGTCTTGAGAAATCATTGGGAATAAATAGTTAATTGCTAAACGATCAAAGAATACAAACCCAATTGTGAAGAAGAAGATTATTACTAACTTATTTTCGTAAGACCACAACTTTCTCTTTTCCATATGAAACACCCTCTCTTAAAATCAATTAGTGAAATTGCGTATTGAATCAAGGATTTTAATTCTGAATTTTCCGAATTCAAAACTTAGACTTATGCCTTCCATACTCCACTCCAAAAATTTTGTACACCCCCGTTGCTTCTTAACAATGCTACTTCACCCATCCACCACCACCTTAAATAATCGTTTTTCTCTTGAGTTAAATAAAACGCTTACAAAAATGCCTAAGCTGCGCGAATAAGTACCGACAATAGAAAAATCCACTTTTTAATTCAATAATTGAAGGACTCAAGTAAAGGATTTGACTATGTGAAATCGCTTTTTCTATGTATTTAGTAATAGATTGATATACGACGTATTAATCCATCTTTCCTTTGTTTATATTATTATACCAAAGGAAATCTTTGTTGATATTAATATACCAAAGAAGAATAGAATATGGAATCCATTTTTTCAGAATTATTCAAAATATTTCTCTTATTCACATTTATTCGCTCGTTATTGAATAGAATCCTTACTTACAATCTTCCCCCAACTAACGAGGAATTTTGTTTACCTAACTCCTTAATCCCACTTAGATTAAAGCGTTTAAGAACAGCATAATGATTCCTTCCTATCTACTTCAGCCATTAAAGCACTGTGATTATACTAGGAATTTAATCTCATTTTCCCCGTTGATAAAACCGCTTGCTACAAAGTTCCTTTAGCATTTCTACATAAAATTGTCGATTAATTACTACTAAAGCATTAGTTTATCTCTTCCACTACTAAGGAATAGCGTTATTGTAAAGAATTAATTAGAGTGGAGGAGATTTTCTTGAACAAAAAACAACAACAATTAGATCAATTTAAATCGGATGACAGTAATCAACCCCTTACAACCAATCAAGGTCTGAAGGTTTCTGAGGATGAACACTCCTTAAAAATTGGTAGTCGCGGTCCGACCATTATGGAGGATTTTCACTTCCGGGAGAAAATGACTCACTTTGACCATGAGCGTATTCCAGAACGTGTCGTGCATGCACGCGGAACAGCAGCACATGGCGTATTTGAATGCTACGAAGATGCCAGTGATATTACCAAAGCGAAATTCTTATCAGAAAAAGGAAAACAAACTCCTGTTTTCGTTCGCTTTTCTACCGTAGCTGGTTCTCGTGGATCAGCAGACACTGTACGTGATGTTCGAGGTTTTGCTACAAAGTTTTATACAGAAGAAGGAAATTATGATTTAGTCGGCAATAACATTCCCGTCTTCTTTATTCAGGATGCCATTAAGTTCCCCGATTTTGTACACTCAGTAAAACCGGAGCCTCATAACGAAATTCCACAGGCTCAAAGTGCTCATGATACTTTCTGGGATTTTATCGCCAATAATCAGGAAAGTGCTCATATGGTTATGTGGCACTTATCGGATCGGGCCATCCCTAGAAGCTACCGCATGATGGAGGGCTTTGGCGTCAACACTTATCGTTTCGTGAATGCAGCTGGCCAAGCTCATTTTGTTAAATTCCATTGGAAGCCGAAATTAGGTGTGCACTCACTCGTTTGGGACGAAGCCCAAAAAGTTGCCGGAAAAGATCCAGACTTCCATCGTCGAGACCTTTACGAGAATATCGAGCAAGGGAATTTCCCCGAGTATGAATTAGGTGTACAGCTGATTGCTCAAGAGGATGAATTTAACTTCGACTTCGATATCCTGGATCCAACAAAGATTTGGCCAGAGGAGGAAGTGCCTGTTCGTATCTTAGGGAAAATGACCTTGAATAAAAACGTGGATAATTTCTTTGCCGAAACAGAACAAGTCGCCTTTCATGTCGGACATGTTGTGCCAGGTATAGATTTTTCAAATGATCCATTACTGCAAGGACGTTTATTCTCATATACGGATACGCAATTGATTCGCCTTGGTGGTCCAAACTTCCATGAGCTGCCTATTAATCGTCCGGTTTGCCCATTCCATAATAATCAACGCGATGGCTATGGACGACAAACGATTAATGTGGGACCTGTCAGCTATCATAAAAATTCCATTCAACAAAATACGCCTGCCCCTGTACCACCAAGTGAGGGTGGCTATGAACACTACCAAGAAAAAGTTGAGGGCGTAAAGGTCCGTGCAAGAAGCCAATCCTTCGAGGACCATTTCTCTCAAGCGCGTATGTTTTGGTTAAGCATGACGGATATTGAAAAAGATCATATTGTCAAAGCCTTTAGTTTTGAGGTTGGAAAAGTTGCTCGCCGTGAAATTCGACAACAAGTTGTGGAGATGTTTGCTAACGTTGATGTGGAGCTCGCTACACAGCTTGCCATGAATGTCGGCGTTCAACCACCAACAGTTAAACAAGCTGTGGAGACAAACAAAACCTCTCCTGCCGTAAGCCAATATGTAAAACCTGTCTTCTCAACGGAAACGAAAAAGGTAGCCATTATTGTCAATCAAACAACCGAGAATCTAGGTAAAATCCTGGATACATTAAAGGCTCAGAAAGTAGCAGTCGAACTAATTAGCGACAAACAACAAACAATCCAAAACTTTGAGATTGACCATACAATGGACACAGCCTCACCCGTCCTGTATGATGGCATGCTTGTTGCAGGAAAATTTGATGATCCCAAAACTCAAAACAAGCTAAACCATTTTATCGAGGAAACATACAATCATTACAAGCCACTTGCCTTTTTAGTTGCACAAGATATGAAAAACCCTAAAGCGAATGTTGGAGACGAAGGCGTTGTCCAAACGGTAGAGTCCTTCATTGAAGCCTTACGTGTAGGTCGCCATTGGAATCGCCCAACAGCAATCGGCTAATTATCTTGAATGAAAACACTTCATCAACCATAGGAGGTTGTAGGTTACATGACAAATCAATCAAATAACGAACAATCTTATCCAAAGAATCCGAATTACAAGAAAGTCACACAAACACAAGAAGTGACACTGACAGTTCCGGAACAAACTCAACAAAGCCAGCCGGGGATTGAAGGGTTAATGGAACCAAGACCTATTATTGAAAATCCTGCTTATCAAGGCAGTGGCAAGCTAAAAGGAAAAGTCGCCCTCATCACTGGTGGTGATAGTGGGATTGGCGCTGCAACAGCCATTGCCTTTGCAAAAGAAGGGGCAAATGTTGCAATTTCCTATTTCGGCGCACAGGAAGAAGAAGATGCAGAACGTACAAAGTCAAGAATTGAAGAACTTGGCCAAGAGTGTTTGCTGTTAGCTGGTGACTTAAGAGAAAAACAACAGTGTAAGGACATTGTCACACAAACAATCGAGAATTTTGGAAAGCTTGATATTCTAGTAAACCATGTGGGTGTTCAGTTTGAGCAGAAAGACTTTTTAGATATCTCAGATGAACAGTTCGATGAAACCTTTAAACTCAATGTATACTCACACTTTTACACAACGCGCGAAGCACTGAACTATTTAAAAGCAGGCAGCGCCATTGTAAATACTGCATCTGTTGTGGCATTTGACGGGAACGATAAACTAATGGACTACACCATGACAAAGGCAGCAACTGTTGGTATGACACGTGCTCTAGCTAAAAATCTTGTGTCGAAAGGGATTCGTGTCAATGCCGTTGCTCCTGGACGCGTGTGGACACCGCTTATTCCAGCAAGCTTCTCTGCTGAAGAAGTACCGCAAGCAGGAAATCCCATGAACCGCCAAGGACAACCGTTTGAATTAGCACCTGCTTATGTCTATTTAGCATCAGATGATTCTCGCTTCGTTACGGGGCAAATCATTCATGTGAACGGTGGACAGATTTTTGCCTAAACCATAATGAAAACGGATCGACTTCCATTCTCTGGAGTTGATCCGTTTTTTATGGCTTAGGCAAAAGAAAAAAGTAGGAAGCACCATTTCCTACTTTTTTCTCTTTATCTAGTTAAGGGGGAAGTCGTCTTTTTATGGACAATCGTTATAAGAAAATTTTCGTTTGTACTTGAAACGATCGAAAAGATGATTATTCTGTAGTTTCGTCCTCTCCGTTTTCCATGTTGCTTTCTGGACTTTCTTCTACGTTACTATTAGAAGTACCATCTGATCCATTTTCCGTACTATCTGTATTGGATTCTGGATTTGTTTCTGTATTAGTTTCTGAATTGGTCGTTCCTTCATCTTCCTCGATGATGTTCACGTCGTCTTCACCATCTGTTGTTGCTGGTTCCTCTTCGTTCACATCTACATCTACATCTTCTTCGTCTTCTGCACAACCTGCCAACATTAATAATAGTGCAGATACAGGAACTACTGATTTCATAAGTTTTTTCATCATTATGCCTCCTACAATTTTGTAGATTTGTCTTTCCTATTTACTTTATACCCCTGTTTAACCAGCTGTTAAACATCCTACTAAATAGAAAAAAGGAAGAGCAACGTCTTTCCGTCCTCTTCCTAATGCAAATAATATGATCAAATTTTAAAAAGGGATGATTCCTAATAGTAGACAGACAACAATCATTACAACAGTTGAACCAAATGCCCACTTTAAGAAAATGCGTTGGAATTTCCCGAAATCTTCTCCTACCATTCCTACTAAAAGATAGGTTGAAGGAACCAATGGACTTAGTAGATGCACCGGTAATCCTAAAAGAGATGCTCTTCCAATAAGGGCAGGGTCAATTCCGTATACAGCTCCTGCCTTAGCAAGTAATGGCAGTACTCCATAGTAAAAGGCATCATTTGACATAAAGAAGGTAAACGGTGCACTAAGAATCGCTGAAATTACTGCAAAGTGAGAACCCATTGCATCCGGAATATATTGAATGACGGAACTTGCCATGGCATCTACAATTGTAGTACCTGAAAGAATTCCCGTAAAAATACCGGCAGCAAACACCATCGAAACAACAGATAGCGCGTTATCCGCATAATTTGCTACACGTTCTTTTTGATCCTTAATTTTTGGATAGTTCACAGTAATCGCGATTGCAAATCCAAGCATAAACAATGCAACTGGTGGAAATAGCTCTGTAATAAGTGCTACTAAAAGTGCAATCGTTAATGCATAGTTAAAGATAATTAGTTTTGGGCGTTTCAGTTGGTCAGCTTCCGTAGTTGCAGCCAGTTGAGCCATCGCATGAAAATCGACTTCGATAATACCGATTCGCTTTCTTTCTTGTTTTCCCAGCATAAATGCCATAAGTATGACAAAGAGTGCTCCACCAATCATAGCTGGTATCACTGGTGTGAAAACCTCGGACATTTCTAGATTTAAAGCTGACATTACCCTTGCAGTAGGACCGCCCCAAGGTAATAGGTTCATAACTCCTGATGCCGAAACAGCAATCCCTGCTAAAATAATCGGCTTCATGCCAATTCTTTTATAGAGTGGCAGCATTGCTGAAATTGTAATCATATATGTTGTAGTACCATCACCATCTAAAGAAATCATAAGAGCTAAAATCGCTGTTCCAATCGCAATTTTCACAGGATCCCCTTTAACGACCTTAAGAATCGTCTTAATAACCGGATCGAATACGCCTGCATCAATTAATGTACCAAAATATAGAATAGCAAATAAAATCATAATACCTGTTGGCGCTACACTTTTAATGCCCTCTAGCATCATTGGTCCAATTTCAGTTCCGAATCCACCAATGACAGCAAAAACGATCGGTATAATAATCAAAGCAATCATTGCCGATAGACGACCTGACATGATTAAAATCATAAATGTTATTATCATTAAAAATCCTAATAAAGCAAGCATACGAATCATCCCCCTAATCAATTATGCAAACAATCTAGTTTGTTTTCCCCGTGTATTCATATTAAAATAGAAAGTGTGATTTGTAAGCGATTGCAAAATATTGTTTTTTAAAAACATTGTGAAAGTTTTGTTCATTGTGTTCACGCCAAAAATAGGAATGCTTTTCCTTGACTTGCAAAATAAAAATGGACACTCGTTTTGTTGAGTGTCCATTAAAGCTTCTATGGCTTTTCTATATTTTATAATATCTTCTCTCCGGCCTGCCTACTACCCCATAAACCACTTCAGCCCTGCATTCCTTCACTGTAATCAAATATTCAAGATAGCGTCTAGCCGTTGTTCTTGAGGCGCCAATTTGCTCACTCACTTGCTCTGCTGATAGTCCAGATTCACTCGATTGCAACACATTTGTTACCTTGACTAAAGTAATCTCATCGATTCCTTTTGGCAAAGTAAATTCCTTCGTGTCATTGGATTCGCTTGATTTTTTAAAGAGTTGATTGACAAAGTCCTGGTCAACTTCCTGTTTGGATTCAATCAGCTGGGATTTTTGGAGATACTCCTCAATGGTTTGGTGAAACAGCTCCATTTTTACTGGTTTTATCAAATAGTGCTCCACACCGTAGTTGAGTGCATTCAGCAGTATGTCTTTATCCGTAGCTGCTGTGATCATAATGATATCGATATGAGGAAATTGCTTCCGAATGCTTGGCAAGAGTTCGGTACCCAATTGGTCAGGCATGTACACATCCAGTAAAAGTAGATCTGGATTGTGTTTATCCAATAATTCCATTGTGTCTTTTCCATTCAACGCTATGCCTACCACTTCAATTCCTTTAAAATTTCCTAGGAATTTTTCATGGATGGCAGCGACACGAAAATCATCTTCTGCTATGACTGCTTTAATGTTCACCGTTTTTCCCCTCCTAACGGTTTCTTAGGAAGATACACTGTGAAGACAGTATTTTCTATCCCATTTTGCACTTCTATGATGCCTCCCAACTCTTTTACTGCACTATTGGCATTGGAGAGCCCGTAACCTCTAGGATTTTCGCCTTCTTTTGAAGTAAATCCACGTTCAAAAAGTGCAGGCATATCCTCATCCGATATTCCTTTCCCATTGTCGCTTACTTCAAAAATAATATCTTCTCCTAGATCCGTTGCAAAAAAATTGATTTTTGGCTTAGTTACGCCATAAACAGCCTCGAAGGCATTATCAATTATATTTCCTAATATAATCGTTAGCTGTGAAAGATTGATATGCTCTGGCAATTTATCAATGTAGCTCTCTGAGTCAATTTCAAATATAATCTTCTTTTCAGAGGCCTTGCCTAATTTCCCTAAAAGAATCACTTGCACTTTCGTATCTTTTAGTTGTTTGAAGACGATTTGATTTTGAAATTCCAATTCTGATGTTTCGCCTTGAATCATCTGAATCGCTTCCTCGTATTCGCCTAATTGTAATAATCCTGAGAGTGCATATAATTTGTTGGTGAATTCATGAGTTTGGGCTCTCAGCTCTTCTGCGTAGATTTTCATTTCCGATAAGGTGTTAATCATTTGCTCTATTTCTGTTTTTTCTCGGAACGAAGCAACTACCCCTCTAACACTTTTTTCATCCAAAATCGGTGTACAGCTGACAATAATTGTTTTTTCTTTCCAGTGCATTTCTTTATCGAACTGTGGGACTCCTGTTTTCAACACTTCATATAATTGACTCGATGGAAATAATCCATCAATTTTGGAATGCCGTACAGATCCACTTATCCCCAGCAGGCTTTTTGCACGCTGATTCATGGAGGTAATCATGCCTTTATTATCGACAGACAAAATCCCTTCTTGTACAGAATGTAATACGGCATTTTTTTCTTTATATAAATTGGCAATCTCATAGGGTTCCAATCCTAACGTATCTTTTCTGATACTCTTTGAGAGTAGAAAACTACCTATGATGGATGTAATGATGGCCAGTAGAGAGATAACCATTTCTTTAGATATCGTTTTAAAAATTTGTTTTTCAATATCCTCTACTAAGAACCCGACCGAAACCACTCCAATGATGTCCCCATCTCTATTAAATATAGGGGATTTTCCTCTCATAGAAAGACCTAAGGAACCGCGGGCTTCCGATACATAATATTCACCGTCTTCAATGGCTCTTATACTATCTCCACCGATCATTTTTTTCCCGATTTCCGATTCCTTTGGATGAGAATAACGGATTCCTTCCTTATTGCCGACTACGATAAATTCGGCACCTGTTTTCTGGCGGATTTCTTCTACAACCGGTTGAATGCTCTCAGCAGGATTTTCCAGTTCAAATGCTTCGATAATGGTTGGCATTAAAGAAATCGATTTTGATAATTCTAAAGCTAAGCGGCCTCGATCTTCTTCGATTTGCTTTCCATTCATATAAGTATAATAAGATGTTAATAGAACAATCAGTATTACGCTGAGTGTTAAAGTTAGGCCTAAAATCTTTGTATGTAATGAGACTTTTCCCATAAAACAGCAACCTTTTTTAGTTCATTTCTTTTTATTTTATCGATATATAAATATTCTATCAATTTATTTTCGAAGATATTTATTTCATTTTTACATCTCCTCTCATTTAAAATAATTTTCTATATAGCAAAAAGCACCTTCTCCAAGAGAAAGTGCCCTTTAAGTTACTTATTGATTGTAACCATCGTCTGGATTTAATGATGTACGGTGGTTTGTGTTTAAAGCCGTGATTGCGGCGACTTCATCGTTTTGTAGGCTGAAGTCAAAGATGTTGAGGTTATCGGCAATGCGTTCTGGTGTTGAAGATTTCGGAATGACGATGTTGCCGATTTCCAATTGCCAGCGTAATACAATTTGTGCTGGTGTTTTTTCATACTTCGCAGCTAATTGTTTCACCACTGGATGAGTAAATACGATGCCCGTTCCTAGTGGAGCCCAAGCCGTTATGACGATATTCTCTTTCGCACAGAACTCACGTAAAGCATCTTGCGATAAAGACGGGTGACATTCTACTTGGTTGACCATTGGTTTTACAGTACTCTCAGCAAATAATTGCTCGAAGTGATGCTCATGGAAATTCGAAACGCCAGGAACACGAATTAGTTTTTCTTCGTATAAACGTTCAATCGCTTTATACGTTTCCACTAATGTCGGCTTTGGCCAGTGAACCAGGTATAAATCCACATACTCCAAATCTAATTTTTTTAAAGAAGTTTCGAAGGCTTTTAATGTATTGTCATAGCCCTGATCTGAGTTCCAAACTTTTGTTGTGATAAATAAATCTTCACGCGCTAATCCTGAGTCCTTAATCGCTCTTCCTACTGCTTCTTCATTTTCATAAATCGCGGCTGTATCGATCGCACGGTAGCCTGCATTTAACGCATCTACAACGCCATGGTAAGCAAGCTCATGATCCTTCATACGGAATGTACCGTAACCAACTCGTGGCATTTCAACTCCATTGGCAAGAGTAATTGTCTTAGAGATTGTCATTCTACATTTCCCCTTTATTCTATTATTTCGAGTATAGAATTAATTACTCTTAAACTTTACCGAAAATGTAATAGAAATTCAAAGAATATTCACTATTTTTTAACGAGAAATTTTCGGATTTTAAAACGGTATACTAACGTTTATTACTCTACTGTAGGTTTGGAATAAAGATTGATTAAAAGATAGCCCTCAATCCTTATCTAATAATTATGTGATCGTTTCGGCTAGATTTTCACCTATGTTCCCCTAGTTGAGTATCTTATTGTTGAAACGCTAATCAAACGGGGGGAACAACTTGGGATACTATGTTACAGTGGAACCTGGTGTAAAAATATATGTAGAGGATGTAAACCCGGCGGGAAGTAAAAGTATTCTATTTATACACGGTTGGCCATTAAGCCATAAGCAGTTTGAATATCAGTTTAATTTTCTTCCAGCAATGGGCTATCGATGTATAGGAATTGACTGGAGGGGTTTCGGTAATTCGGATAAACCATTCAATGGCTACAACTTTGACAGAATGGCTGATGATATCCATGCAGTAGTAGAGGCGTTGCAGTTAACAGACTTTACACTCGCTGGACACTCCACAGGAGGCGCGCTCTCGATTCGATATATGGCACGATATAAAGGTTATGGCGTTTCAAAACTTGTCCTAATAGACGCTCAATCTCCGTCTAATTTACCAAAAGAAGTAGCCAATACCTTTATTACAGAAACACTTAATGATCGTCCTAATATGTTGCGGAAACTAACGGACACTTTCTTCTTCCAGTATATTACTGCACCATTATCTGACTGGTTCTTTCAGATAGGCTTACAAGCTGCGGGTTGGTCGACTGCTGCGGTCATGATGTCATTGAGAGATGAGAATGTGTACAATGATCTAGGCAAAATATCGGTTCCTACACTAATTATTCACGGCATACATGATAAAGTTGTTCCTTTTAAAAATGCACAAGAAACTAACAAATTAATAAGAAATTCACAGCTCGTCCCATTTCAATACAGCGGCCATGCTCCTTTCTATGAAGAACGTGACAAATTCAACCAGCTACTAATCAAATTTATTGGATAATCGTTCACTTTACCGCTCATATCATGTGCGGTCTTTTATTTGGTCAAAAGCAACAATAAATTAAAACAGAGCCTTCCCGATTCGTTCAAAAAGAAAGTGTAGCATAAGCAGTAAGATGTTCTTCATCTAAATCACTCGTTAGTTTGATAAGAAAAAAAAGTTACCTAAACAATCTATGTTGAATTTCTTTCAGATTTTTTTTCTCTTATAAAAAAATACACACTTCTAAAAAAGACAAAGTAGCTAAGCAATAACAATATCAGCATGCCATAGGCTTGTTTAGGGAAATTCTCAAATATAAAATCTTTTTGAGTAATGACAAAATAATTTATCATTACTAATAAAATTAAATAATAACCTAAATATATCAGGTTCTTTTTATTTTTTAATAAGAATGAAAATATTAATGTTAATACCGATACGAGAGTAAAAACCTGCATAAAATTGAGAACAAAATTTGTGAATTCCAATTAACTCCCCCTAATAGGATTTTCTTCATTCTTCGCCCTTGCTTTTAACTTATTCAATAGCATTTCAAAAAATCCTTTTTTCACATTTCACTTAAAATTTAATATAAATATCAAAAAATTTTCTTACTGAGTGTGTTCCATAAAAATGCTCAATTGCTGAAAAGGCACAGTTCTTCTTTGAACTGCACCCCATGTTAGACACGACGCTAACATTTGGGGGTCGAAACAATTCAAGGAAAACGTTCGATTGTTGAATAAGCTACCTGCTTATTTTGTATTAGTATTGTTAAGTAAAAATTTTTATAGAGATAATCAATTACAAAACAATTACCATAAGATTTAACAAAAAAGCATAATAAGTTCACCACATGGCAAACTAAAATCATGGAGGTGTATATAGTGAGTAACAGCCCGAAGAACAACTTAAGTGGTAACGTTAGTGATGAGCAAGCAGTAAGGAAGAATTCATCAAGAGATTTTGATCATGAACTTGCAAACGAACCCTTAACACCGGCAGAGAAACATAATAATAAGAAAACTAAGAAGCGGCAATGAGCTTAAATGATGTAAGCCAATAAAAAATAAGCGCCCACTTTTTTAAACGAATACACGGCTTACTTCTTTTATCAATGAAGAAATCCAAAACGTTACTTCTGTAAGTGTATCGTCTTTAAAAAGTCATCAAAATGATACAGCAAGCCCCCATCTATAGTAAACTGGGGGCTATTTCCTTATTCAAGGAAAGCGCCCGATTGTGGAATATAGCTATTAAAATAGATACTTGCTGGAATAGCTATTCAAAGACTTCATAATCTCCATTATCCTTTTTAGCTAAGACTATTTCAGTAATACCTACTGCTGAATAAATTTCGACTCCTTCTCCTAAATAATTTGAAGTGAGTTCAACAGTAGGTCGTGTTTCTATAGGGATTTTTTCTTTAATTGTCCCAATAAATTCTCCAACTACCAAATTTGATTCATCAGCTGTTACTCCAACAGATTGTAATTCCATACCATTAACAAATAGCAATGCCTTATATGATCCTTGTGAGCTGGTTTCTACTTTTATAGCATTATTACTACTATTAGATGATGTTGAACAACCAGTTATTAAAAATAAACCAAATAACACCACAGTAACTTTTAGTATTTTCATTACAATCCCCTTACCTTTCTGTCGGTTCTAATTCATAAAACTCTTGATAATTAGTCGATTAAAACATAAAAAAGTTACAATAAGATTTAAAGCAATCTGCTCCGTTAAATAAATGTAAGCCTCCACAATATGGCCTGATTGTTGAACAAAAAAATCCTGCATATCTACACAGGATTTTCGAACAAACTTTATTATAAACATTCATTCTTTTTTATAAAATTACATCTACCTATCCAGCTAATAGAATGGATCAGATTTAGTCTGGAATATAGGCTATAAATTCTAAAACTGAATCTGGTGAATCCCCATTGAATTGGAGACTATATAAACCCGTTACAGTCTTGACTTCTGCAGTATAGGAATAGCCACCTTCCATCATATTCTCCCATTCTTTAACTTCTAGCTTTTGATCGAATACACTGGTTGTTTCGTCCACAGTCACTTCATTTTTAGGCGTAACATAAAAGGCGTGCATTCCACCATTTTCTTTATGATAATCACAAATGAAGAATGTTTCATAAAAAGAGCACATGGCGCCCTCATAATACTCCTCTGATTTTAAAGATTCTTTAATTTTCCCTTGGGCTACAGAGTAAGAATCTGTCAAACTAATATAGTAGTCATTCATCGTTGTCCCTGTTAGTTTTGATAATTCTTCATCGATAATCATTCCTAATCGATTACCTTCGTTATCTACAAGTTCTCCATTTTTAAATATATAGTTTACTGCATAACCATCTTCTGCAAAAACAGTGATTTTGTTTTCTTCTAAACTTTCACTATATGTTTCCTTTGATTGCAATGGGATTGTCACTAATTCTTCAATCGTTTGGGTATCATCATTATAATCGAGTATGGAAATACTTCGACTCATAGATGTTGCTAGAGCTTCCATTTTGCTAAAAGCTAATGCCTCTTTTAAGGTTCCGTCTTCATATGTTAACTTTCCAATGGATCCTAAAGATATTTCCATATCCGACTCAAATTCAAAAGCAGTAACTTCAATCCATTTCTCATTTTCAAGTTTATAAATGGTTACCTTACTATGTGTTTGATTGACATTCGAACAATGGACCATTTCTGGTACTTCATCACCTTCAAAATCTACTGCTTCCAGAAAACCACCTTCAGTACCCTGAATACTTTCTTGATAATCGGTCGTATTCTCAAACTCTTCTATATACTGTTCCGCACTTTTCTTTTCAATAACTTTTTCTACTTTCTCTTTTTCATTACTTTCTTCTGAATTCCCATTCGTACTTTCATCATCAGTGCAACCTACTAATAGGAAACTTAAAGCAAATAACGCGAATATGATTTTAAGCATAACTCTTCCCTTTCCGGATCCCCCTTGACATAAGGTGTCTTATTTATTTATCCCCTCTATATTTTTACTATTATATCCAATTGAATTAAATTATGTAAGAAAAGTATGTACCTAAAATCAAAAAAGGGCTGCTCTATATATAAGCAACCCTCCCAACTAGATTATTTAGATTGTACTGTACTTGTACGGTTTAACGCATGCTTTACAGCATTGACATATTCTTGATTTGTGCGTTTACTGATTTCAGCCTCTGGATTGACAATTTCATAGGCATGGAAGCCACCAGGGTATAAATGGAACTCAACATCTACGCCAGCTTGCGCTAGTTTTGTTACATATGCTAGGGTTTCATCGCGGAATGGATCTAGCTGACCTACACATGTATACGTATAAGGCAAGTTCGCAAGCTCTTCAACTGTCGCTCTTGCTGGAGCTGCATAGATTGAGACATTCTCTTTGCCATTTTCACCATTGAGATAGAAAGACCAGCCTTTTTCATTCAAATCATGATTCCAAATATAATTGCCTGTGATCTCAAAGCTGGATGGCGTATTATTTCGGTCATCAATCATTGGGTATAATGGCATTTGGAAGCAAATTTCAGGTCCTTTTCTGTCTCTTGCAAGCAATGCTAAACCAGCTGTTAAGCCCCCTCCTGCACTTAATCCTGAAATCCCCACTCTTGCAGAATCGACACCTAACGAAGCTGCATTATCTACAAACCATTGAAGTGCAGTATAGCAATCTTCTAATGGAGCCGGGTATGGATGCTCCGGCACTAAGCGATAATCGACAGATACGACAACACATCCTGCTTCATTCACAAATTGCTGGCATAGCCCATCATTTTCTTCAGGGGAACCTAATACATAGCCGCCTCCATGAATCCATAACAGCCCGGCCAATTCTCCCGTTTTTGAAACAGGTTCATAGATTCGAATACGTAAATCATTGCCATCTGGACCTGCAATGATTTTGTCCGTGATTGTAATATTCGGATCTTGTGGAGCTAATGGTGCTTGTGCAGCGGCCGCCCTTGCCGCTTCATATTGATCTAAATCAAGTGGTGGAAAGACATCTAAAATATCGACAAGCTCAGGATTTACACGATTTTTCATAACAAATTCCCCCTTAGGATTTTCATAAATTCATCAAGCTTATTATTGAAAACGATTACAAAATACTATTGAAGCACTACATTCGCTTGCGTTTTTTCAAACGAGAAGCCTTCATAATCGTTGTCGGCAACCTGATCACAAATCACTTTGTAATTATTTAAACCACCGACATAAATAACAAACCCTCGCTGTGCGCCATCGATGTTAGCCCCTGTATACCAAGAATTTGTATGAGGGAATAAGGTCGTATTGGCTAGATCGTCACATTGTTTTCCCCATTTCACCTCAGACACTCTTTGCGCTTCAATTGTTTGCAGATCATTCGTTTCTAGATATTCGATACAATGGTCAATCCAGTCCACATGCTGCTCGATGGCAGCTGGCATATTCGTTAATACAGAAGGACTTTGTGGGCCAGTAATCATAAAGAAGTTCGGGAAGTTTTCCATCGTTAGACCAAGATATGTTTTCACATCTCGCCCTTCTGCCCATTTCTCTTGAATCGTTTTACCGTCTCTTCCTTGAATATCGATTTTCAACAATGAACCTGTCATTGCTTCATACCCTGTCGCAAAAATAATCACATCACACTCGATTGTTCCATTACTTAACTTCACACCATTTTCAACAATGCCCTCAATTGGATTGTCTTTTAACGACACTAAATTTACATGATCCTCATTAAAGATTTCATAGAAGTTCGTTCCGATAATTAACCGTTTCGTTGTAATGTAATAATCAGGATGTAATAATTGGGCTTTTTCCGGATCTTCTATAATTTCATCGATTTTATCGCGAACATATTGTGAAACGACGTAGTTTGTCTCTTTACTCGCACCTGTATCCGTATAGACAGAACCTAGTGCAAGTCCGCCGGTTTTCCAAACATAATCCAGGGTTTCCTTTTGCTGTTCTGCGCTAAATTCAGTAGCTGATTTTCCAGTTGTATACATGCTAATGCCACCAGGTGTGGTTGTAAAAGAATCACGAATTGCTTCATAGTTTTCAATCGCTTGATCTTGTTCTTCTTTAGTCAATTTCTTGTTTCTTGCTTCAGCCACATAGTGCGGCGTACGCATTAAAAGGGATAGTTCCTTCGCTTCTTTTGCAATTTCCGGCATAGCTTGAACACCACTTGAACCATTTCCAATGACTACTACCCTTTTGCCGGTAAAGTCTACTTTTTCATGTGGCCAACGCCCTGTATGATATTGCTCACCTTTGAATGTTTCAGTTCCCTCAAATGGCGGTAGATTGGTTGTGGATAAACAACCGACTCCACTAATGAAATATTTCGCAACGAAGGTCTCATTTGTATCTGTTGCAATCTCCCATTGCTTTTTATCATTATTAAAACTAGCTTTATTCACTCGCGTTTCAAATTGAATATCACGTCGTAAATCCAACTCGTCTGCAACAAAATTTAAGTACTCCAAAATTTCAGGCAGTGAGGCATAACGATCCTTCCAGCGCCATTTTTTATAGAGTTCCTCCGAGAATGTAAAATTGTAAAAAATGGAATCAGAGTCACATTTCGCCCCTGGATAACGACTCCAATACCATACTCTCCCCACACCATCAGCAGCCTCAATTACTTTAACCGATAGGCCACGCTCTCGTAACCTATGCAACATATATAGTCCTGCAAACCCAGCACCAATGACAACTGCATCAAATTTCTTTTCTCCCATAATATTCCCCCTTATATGTTAGAAAAATTTGTAGGTAACTTTTTTCGTAAACCGATACTGATCGCCTGCGGTAAAACGCTTACAATTTTTACACCCTTTCATCCTCAGAGATTACAGACTTTCGTATGCCACTTCATCTTACCAACTATTGCACATCCAGCACATTCCTACTTTTAGCTATTCTACCTACCATCAATTGGATAACTTTTTTAAGTAGATTACTACTATTTAATAGATTCAAATCATATAAAACATAAAGGGGTGATAGAATTGCAAATATCTAGTTTGGCTTTAGAAGAGAAACTAGCGAAGTGTGTTCATTTACAAACTCAAGAAGAAAAAATATGTCATATTCTCCTCGCATTAGATGAACTATCCTTTTGTGAAAAGATATCTTTTTTCCGTTATAGCCCTATTGGATATGTGGGGGAAGGCGTCGCAGCCATGCAAGATGGCCAGCTTCAATCCATCTCATATATAAGAGATGATCTCCGTTCATTACCGATTATCAAAAATGCCATTGAAAAGCGTAAAACGACTTTTAATGAAGGAAAGGAAATCATCACCCTCATCTCAAGTCGTTATCATCGCAGTGAGCCATTAAAAGCCTTACTGGTTATTCCAATCATTGTCAATAATATGACCATTGCTTATATATGTTGTGAATTTACAAAAAGCAGCGTTCGTTTTAACGAACAAGTGCTAGAACAATTTACCCTTTTTGGTAGACTTACAGGTGAACTTTTCATACAGCCACACTCAAGTGCTCACCCCAAACTAAGCCCTCGAGAAAACCAAGTTTTGAGAGCGCTTGCAAATGGGCTATCGACAAAGGAGCTCACAACCCTCCTCTCCTTAAGCGAGGCAACCATCAAACAATATATCAAATCCATTCTCATTAAACTTGGCGCAAAAAATCGAGCCCATGCTGTGTCGATCTATCTTGGGCAGATGATATGAATTGCCTCATTTTAACTTTCCGCCATCCAACAAAAAACAAATCCGCCAGTTAATGAGTCGATTAACTGACGGATTTTTATGGTTCATGGATGTTATAGCACTTTTTCTAGAAATTCTTTGGCACGTACTGATTTAGGTGAAGAGAAGAATACTTCTGGTGTAGCATCTTCTACTAGCTGACCACTCTCAAGGAAAAGTATGCGATCTGCTACTTCTTTTGCAAAGCCCATTTCGTGCGTCACAATTATCATGGTCATGCCGGATTCAGCAAGATTTTTCATAACAGCCAGAACCTCTTTTACCATTTCAGGGTCCAGTGCCGAAGTCGGTTCATCAAACAGCATAACACTAGGATTCATTGCCAACGCACGTGCAATTGCTACTCGTTGTTTTTGTCCACCAGATAAGCGATTTGGATATTCGTTGCGCTTTTCAAATAGACCCACTTTCTTTAGCAGTTCATCTGCAGTTTTAATGGCTTCTTCTTTCGAAATGCCTTTGACTTTCATCGGTGCATAGATTAAATTTTCCAGTACGGTTTTATGAGGGAATAAGTAAAAATGCTGAAATACCATTCCTAGATTTTCGCGCACTTTCATTACATTTTTCTCAGTAATGATGGTACCGCCCACCGAAATCTGTCCACTCGTTGGCTCTTCTAATCGATTAATGCAACGCAGGAAAGTCGATTTGCCCGATCCTGAAGGTCCAATTACCGCAATCACTTCTTTTTCTTTAATTTCGGTAGAGATGCCTTTAAGCACTTCATTCTTACCATAGGTTTTGTGTAAATTCTCAACTTTAATCACTGCGTCTCATCCTCTTTTCTATCAGTTTTCCAAGGAAGGTTAATACGAGTGTCATTACGTAATAAATTACACCTGCAATCAATAACGGTTCAAGGTAACGGAATGTATCGCCGCCTACTACATAGGCTCGACGCATAATATCTAATGCCCCAATTACCGTAACAATGGCTGATTCCTTATTTAAGGTAATAAATTCATTCATTAGAGAAGGCAATATGTTTTTCATCGCCTGTGGCAGAATAATATCCTTCATCATCTTGCTGTAAGGAATCCCAAGTGCTTTCGCCGCCTCTTGTTGCCCCTTATCGACCGCATTGATGCCGGCACGAATAATTTCAGAAATATAGGCAGCCGAGTTTAGACCAAATGCAATGATCGCAGCCGGCATGGCTTCAATATTAAAGCCTATAATTTGTGGCATCGCATAGTAAATAATCATTAATTGTAGTACGAGCGGTGTTCCACGGAAAATCGATGTATAAAACTCCGCGAACCATCTTAATGGCTTGATCGTGCCGATTTTGCAAAGCGCTAATAGGATACCCAGCACAAGCCCAATTATGGTAGCAAAAATAACAATTTGTAGAGTAACGCCTATCCCTTGTAAGATATAAGGAATAGAGGGAATGACACTACTAAAATCAAACATTGGAAGCCCCCCTTTCTAAATAGTGGAAATAATAGGTTAGAAACCAAACACGTCATTCAGTTAAACTGAATGACGCCTAGTGAATTATTCAACAACGAACCATTTCTTTTTAAGTTCTTCTACTTTTCCTTCATCAATTAGCTCTTGAATGACTTTGTCGAATTCAGCTTTTAATGTACTGCCTTCTTGGAATACAGCTGCTTTGAAATCTGGTTCTTCCACCTCGATCGGGAATGCAGCTAAATCATCATTTTGACTTAAGTAATTTTCTGAAACGATGTTTTCAATAACTGCGCCATCAAGACGTCCATTTTTCATTTCTTGGATAAGCTGAGGAATTAGGTCACGGCTTTCAACTGTGAAGCCATGTTCTGCGCCAAATTCTTCTGCTAAGTCTAGTTGAATAGATGATACTTGCGCACCAACCACTTTACCTTTTAAATCGTCCATAGTAGCAATATTACTTTCTTTCAGTGATACCATATATTGCTCTGTTTCATAGTAAGGAATTGAAAAATCTACTACTTTATCACGCTCTTCAGTTGGAGTCATACCAGAGATAACAAAATCATATTTATCAGCTTGTAGACCAGGAATTAGACTGTTGAAATCACTGTTTGTAAATTCCAATTCATAGCCTAAACGTTCAGCAATTAAGTTTGCTAAATCAATATCAAATCCAATAATATCTTCGCTTACTTTCGTATCTACATACTCAAATGGTGCATAATCCGCAGATGTTCCTACACGTAATACTTTTGCTTCTTCAGTTGTTGTATCAGAAGTTGAATCCGTCTCTGATCCTGCTGAACCTGTTGATGTTTCCTTTTCAGCTGTACCGCAAGCTGCTAAAATACCAAGCACTAAAACTAGCATAAATAGAAATACTTTATTCTTCATTGTGATTACTCTCCTTTTTCCATCTTTTTATAGTTCTTCTATATATCTATGAATCGCTTTTTCAAGCATTCCCAAGCCATCATCGATTTGTTCTTTTGTAATTGTTAGCGGAGGAATCATTCGAATGACTTCTCCTAAATTCCCGCATAGATAGAACAAAACGCCTTCTTCTAACGCATAATCGAGAATTTTCATCACAGCTTGTCCATCAAGTTCACCCGTTTTTGGATTCGAGATTTCGATTCCAATCATTAAACCTGCTGAACGAACATCGCTGATTACCGGATATTTCTCTTTTAACTTAAGCAGCTGTTCCCTTGCATAGGCACCTACCACTTTTGAATTTTCCACAAGATTTTCTTCATGGAAAATTTCTAGAGTCGTAAGCGCAACAGAACAAGCAATTGGATTCCCGCCAAAAGTGGTACCATGCGTTCCTAACGGCCATTTTTTCATTAATTCCTTTGAAGCAACCGTTGCACTTAAAGGCAACCCGGATGCAATTCCTTTCGCAATGGCCATAATATCAGGAGTTACCCCAAAATATTGTGCAGCAAACCATTCCCCAGTTCGTCCAAATCCTGTTTGCACTTCGTCGAAAATTAATAAAATGCCATGCTCATCACAAATCTCACGGACCTTCTTCACCCAGGCTTTAGGCGGTATAATGTAACCACCTTCGCCAAGAACTGGCTCCATAATGACACAAGCTACTTCTTCAGGTGTCACTTGATGCTGGAACAAACGTTTAAAGTCCTTTTCCAGTTGTTCTACGCAGAAAACTTCTGGGTCCACACCTGTTGGGCATCCTTTAACATCTGCGTATGGGATTTGATAGGATAAATGCGATGGCTGCAAGAATTTACGATACTTACTTTTTGAAGTCGTAACCCCTAGAGAGCCCATTGAACGTCCGTGGAAACATCCTGTGAATGACACCAAATAGGGACGTTTTGTTACAAACTTCGCAAGTTTCAATGCACCTTCGATTGCCTCTGTTCCACTATTGGCAAAGAAGAAGCAATCTAAATCTCCTGGTAGTACTTTACCCAATTCTTCAGATAATCTTAAGATGGATTCATACATAATTACGCCAGAAGGACCATGAACAAGCTGATCTGCAGCATCTTTAATACTTTGAACAATTTTTGGATGGCGATGCCCAGTGTTGGTTACTGCAATGCCGGATGTGAAATCTAAATACTGTTTTCCATCAGCGCCATAGTAATAGCAGCCTTCTTCTTTCACAACTGGAATATTCGGATGATCCTTTGCCATGCTTGGCGCCAGATAATTTCCCATCTCATCGTATAAATCAAGCCAGTTACTCAAGTTCTGTTCTCCCTCTTTCTAAGTTGTGTTATTTTCAAAATATTATTATATTTATATATCTATATATTTCAAAAGTTTTAACATTTATATATATTACTACCTATTGTATAATTATGCAATGATAATTTTAGGAGAAAATGCTTCATTCAGGTAAATTACGTCTCACTTTTATAACATTAGGCGCTTAGCTGTTATATGCGTTGTTGAAATCTATTGATTATGCCTCATAAATGGCTACTAATATTGTATGCGGAAATAATTACTATTCGTAATTTCTATCAACTTCTTCTATCGAAAGTTAAAAAGCCCGCTATACGAAACAGTAGCGAGCTTGATACTTGTAAGATATGAAGTTATTTCTTATCTTTGTCTTATTCTTTTTAAATCGATTGCAGGCTTTTATTCCATGCAATTGCTTCGTTTGTAATGGCTTCCCAATTTTCTGATTGAAGCCATTCTTTTTTGACTAGGTCACTGCCTGCTCCAACAATTTGAGCGCCGGCGTCTAAATACGATTTGGCTGTATCTATGTTGATGCCACCCGTCGTCATAATTTGTATATGAGATAAGGGCCCTTTCACATCCTTGATAAACTTTGTTCCTAAAGAAGAAGCTGGGAAAAGCTTGATGATTTCGGCTCCTGCACTAAAGGCAGTTTGCATTTCAGTCGGTGTAAATACGCCTGGGATGACGGGAATATTCTTCTCGATACACATTCTTACCACATCCAAATTTAATGAAGGCGATACAATAAATTCTGCACCTGCATCCATCGCCTTTTCACAATCTTCTATTGTTAAAACTGTTCCTGCACCGACTAATAGTTCGCCAGCATTTTGCCTTTTTGCTTCTTGAATCAATTCAGCGGCATTTTCGGAATCCATGGTAATTTCGACCGCTTTGATTCCCCCGACCTTTAACGCTTTCACAAGTTCCTGACAAAGCGTGTAAGGTACTTTTCTTAGAACTGGTATTAACTGAATATCTTGTAATTTACTATACATCGCTTCCATCTTCCTAACGTTCGATATTTTCGCGTGCACCTAAAAACACTTCAACATCCTCCAAATAGGGCAACCCTTCGTTATCGCCCTCTACTTGTACAACCATGGCTCCTGTTGCATTGGCTAATCGAATCGATTCTTCAATCGGTAAATTTTGAATGACACCATATAGAAATGCTGCATCAAATCCATCCCCGGCACCAACTGTATCGACAACTTTTTTCACCGTAAATCCAGGTATCTCTACAAATTCACTATTTTCTAAATAGGATGCACCTGACTCACCATCTTTTACGACAACATGCTTTAAATCGTATTTTTCGAGCGCCTGGATCATTTCTTCCTCATTCGCCGTTCCAAATAAGATTTCTAACTCTTCACGACCCGTTAATAAGTAGTCGACATAGGGTAAATAGGTCAGCAGCGTTTCACGCGCCTGCTCTTTCGACCATAGTTTCAGCCTGATATTCGGATCTAAAGATACTTCTACCCCATGCTGTTTGGCAATTTTTACTGCCTCTAGTATGACTTCACGATTTTGCTCCAGGATTGCAGGGAATACGCCTGTAACGTGCAAGATTTTCGCATTTTTAATGTACTCAATCGGTAACTCAGCTACCTTTAAGGTTTCCGTTGGGGACTTATGACGATAGTAAAATGTTTTACTATCCCCAGAAGAGTGAACCTCTTTGAAATTTAAGGATGTCGGATAGTCTTCTATCAGCTTGACTTCCGAAACATCAATCCCTTCCCCACGAACCGTATTCAGGATATGACGTCCAAACTCATCCTTACCAAGTCGACTAATCCAGCCTGCTTTTAATCCTAAACGTGCACAGCCTATGATTACATTCAATTCCGCTCCGCCAATTTTTCTTTTAAATCCATCCACGTAGCGCAATGGACCTTTAACTGAAGGATCAAATGTAATCATGCCGTCTCCAATTGTAATAATATCCATATCATTAACCCTCACTCAACTCGTTTTATCGGCCCATCCAGCCTCCATCTACAACTAGCACATGACCTGACACATAATCAGATGCACGAGAAGCCAAAAATACAGCTGTTCCCGCTAAATCATCTGCTTGCCCCCAACGTGCTGCGGGAATACGTTCTAATATTGACTTGTTTCGTTCTTCATCATTACGAAGTGCCTCCGTATTATTCGTAGAAATATAACCTGGCGCAATCGCATTGACTTGCACTCCACGGGATGCCCATTCGTTAGCCAACGCTTTTGTCAATCCAGCAACCGCATGTTTGCTTGCTGTATAGCTCGGTACATTAATGCCGCCTTGGAACGATAATAAGGAAGCAATATTAATGATTTTCCCAGCTCCATTTTCGATCATTTGTTGACCAATTGTTTGACAAAGCATAAAGACCGAATTGATATTAACATCCAATACGCGATTCCATTCTTGTACGTTATGGGCTGCTGCCGGTTCACGATAGATAACGCCTGCATTATTTACTAAAATATCAATCTTATATTTTTCTAAGATTGGCGAAAGTTTCTTTCCTAAATTATCCACATCGCTAAGATCAATCAGAAACGTTTCATAAGTCCCTTTTAACTGGGTAATCTTCTCCTGCGTTTCTTGCATGTTATCTTGGTGACCCACTAAAATAACGTGGGCTCCTGCAGCTGCAAGACCTACTGATATTGCCTGCCCGATTCCCGTACGTGCACCTGTCACAAGTGCCGTTTTTCCTTTTAGTGAAAAATAGTCCAGCTCAAAACTCATATTTTTTCTCTCCTTTTTTCCTAATAGAGACTCTAATGTACCGGAGCCCAATAAAACGCCGAATATAATTAAAACAAGTCCAATCCAGTGAGCATAGGTGATGGATTCTTGTAACAGTAAGGCAGATCCAATCACCGCAAACAAAGTATTAAAGTTGATAAAAATGGCTGATTTTGCCGCCCCTACCTTTGGAATGGTATTGTTGTACAGCATATGACCCAGTGCTGTCCCTAAAATTGCCGAAGCGAATAGAACCATCCAAAAGTTCAAATTATTAAGAGGAATACTAGCAAAACCAACTGGCTCTACTATGAAACTTACAAGGCCCAAGATCACTGAGCCCACTAAAAACATATAGGCCGTCAGTAAACGGGGATCAATTGTTTTAGCCACTTTGGAGATGATCAAAAAACTAAATGCTTGGGACAAGATGGAGACGAAAACGAATACATCCCCTGTTGTGAATACAGATAGCTCATTATCATTAAATAAAATGGCGACACTTATACCTGAAAGACCCAATACAAAACCAATCCACTGAATAGCGGTAGGTAGATTCTTTAAGAGCAGCATTCCCAGAACGGCTGTCATAATTGGTCCAGCGCCAATAATCAAACCTGCATTGGCACTTGAAGTTAAACTCACACCGAGCGACATGAAGGCATGGTGGATGACCACATTCAATAACGACCCCATTATGACGTAGAACCATTCTTTTTTCTTCAATGCTCTTGTAATTCCAAGGATAGTTAAAATAATAAAAACTGTTATTGAAGCGATAAAAATTCGAATCGATGTCATCGCAATGGGAGAAGATTCGGTTGTTAAGTATTTAATAGCAGGTACGTTAAACCCCCAAACTAACATGATGAACATCAATAAGATATACGATTTCATATGAGGCATTTAAAGTACACTTCCCTTACTAAATGTTACCTTCCTAACCAACCACCATCGATTGCAATCGTAAAACCATGTACATAATCCGAAGCACTTGATGCTAAAAAGATGACAGCACCCTGCATATCTTGCCCTGTTCCCCAACGTCCAGCAGGAATACGTTCCAGGATTTGACGACTTCTTGTTTCGTCATTGATCAGTGCTTCATTCATATCCGTCGCCATATAGCCAGGTGCTACACAATTTACATTGACACCTTTACCTGCCCACTCATTTGCCAACGATTTCGTGAATTGCATCACTGCCCCTTTACTTGCAGCATAGGCTGGAACAGTAAGCCCGCCTTGAAACGAAAGCAAGGAAGCTACATTCACAATTTTCCCATACCCGCGTTCCAACATTGGCTTTCCAAAAATCTGACACAGGCTAAATACGGCGTTGGCATTTACATTCATCACATACTGCCAATCCTCTTGTGGAAATTCGACTGCTGGATGTCGTTTCTGTACACCCGCGTTATTTACTAAAATATCTATTTTTCCTAGCTTTTCTTCTATTATATAGAGAAGCTCTTTGTGCAATGGAATATTGCCAATATCAAAAGCAATCGATACCGCTTTAACTCCAAATTTCTCTAACTCATTGACAACTTCTGGGCTTTCCACTCTTGAAATAATCGCTACATTCGCTCCAGCTTGGGCTAAACCAAGAGCGATTTCTTTTCCTAATCCTCTGCTTCCACCCGTAACGACTGCATTTTTTCCAGTTAAATCAAATAATTGGTTCATGGATTTCCTCCTAAAATGCGTATAATACTTTGATCGCATTTGTTGGTGTTGTTAATAATTCGAAACCTTCTGCTGCTTGTTCAGGACTTAAAACATGTGTAATAATTTCCGAAAACTCCGGGACCTTCGTTAGTAAATCTAAAGCTAATTCAATATCTCGTTTTGTATAAACACGAACAAACTGCATTGATAATTCCTTGAACATTCCTTGAATTAAATTCATTTCCGTTGGTTTCTTATAAGCTGCAACAATCACAATCGTTCCTTGTACCTTCACGATTTCTGTTACTTGCCTTAGGACAGCTGGGTGACCTGCACAATCAAATACATAATCCATTCCCGCGTTTCCTGTCAGTGCTGCCAGCTCATTCACTACATCATCCTTCAGGGAATTCAGTGTCTTGAACCCTAATTCTTTTGCTTTTTGTAGGCGCAGTTCGTTTGCTTCAATCACGATTACTTCCGATGCTCCATAGGCTCTAAGTGTTAAAGCGACACACAAACCGATTGTTCCTGCCCCATACACCACCGCGCGATCTCCAACCAAAAATCTTGCTGTTCGAACAGCATGTACGGCTACCGCAATTGGCTCGGAAAGAGCGCCAAGTTCCAATGATACGCCCTCAGGCAAAGGAATGACTTTATCCGCCTCTACCACGACATATTCTGCCATTCCACCATCTACATCAATCCCTACTAATTTCAAATCCTCACATACATGGGATTGACCCGAACTGCATGGGATACAAGAACCGCAACTAATTAAAGGATTGACCGTTACTTTTGTGCCAATTGGATATTTTGGGTGTTCGCTCTCGATCGTTGCCGAGAATTCATGACCTAGAATTAGGGGAGCTTGTGCTCGAGGATGTGTGCCCGCAAAGATATTTAGATCTGTTCCACAAATACCTGCGTAAGCATTTTTCAATAATACATAGCCCTTAGGTACACTCGGAATACTTGCCTCTCTGCATTCAACTCTATTCGGTGCCGTGTAAAAAATCGCTTTCACTCTGTTTTCCCCCTTGTTTGAAAATTACTTTTACATGATATAGAAAAGCGACCAAAAGTAACTTTTACAAATACCTTTGGACGCCCTTTTTAGCTATTTAATAAGTCCAAATACCTTAGGTAACCATAGTGAAAGTTCCGGAATATATGTAACTAACAATAGAACTACGACCGTTACGGCAAAGAATGGTATTAATGGGCGGATGACTTGCTCAATTTTCAATTTCGCAACACGTGCTCCGACAAATAGAACAGGTCCTACTGGCGGCGTAATCGTACCAATACTTAAATTGAAAACAACCATGATTCCGAAGTGTACTGGATCCATGCCAAATTGCGTTACGATTGGCAGGAAAATTGGCGTGAAGATCAAAATTGCCGGTGTTGGATCCATAAAAGTACCCACTATTAAAAGAACAATATTCATGATGATTAAAATAACAATCATGCTATCCGTAAATCCTAATAGCGTGTCAGCAATAAGCTTTGGAATACCTGTAAATGACATTACCCAGGACATAATTGTGGATACACCGATCAAAAAGATAACAATCGCTGTTGTACGAGTGGATTCCATTAAGATTCTAGGTAAGTCTTTAATTTTGATCGTTTTGTAGATAAAGGATAGCAACAGTGCATAAACGACAGCAATGGCCGACCCTTCTGTAGCTGTAAAGGCACCGTAAATGATTCCCCCAATAACAATGATGATCAATAATAGTGAAGGAATGGCATCGATAAAGACCTTTAACGCTACCTTAAATGGAACTTTTTCATTGCTTTTATAACCTTTTCGCTTGGCAATCACATACGCTGCTACCATACAAGCAAGTCCCCAAAGAATCCCAGGGATATATCCTGCCATGAATAATGCCGCAATCGAAGTTCCACCACTTACTAAAGAAAATACAATCAATGTATTACTCGGTGGTATTAACATACCTGTTGGTGCAGATGCAATATTGACAGCGGCACTGAAAGTACGATCATACCCTTCTCTTTCCTGCATTGGTGCCATTGTCGAGCCAACTGCAGCTGCAGCAGCTACGGCAGACCCGGAAATTGAACCAAACATCATATTGGCTAATACATTGGTTTGGGCTAACGATCCAGGCATACGTCCTGATAATACTTTCGCGCAATTGACCAGACGCATCGCAATTCCGCCGTTATTCATAATTACTCCAGCCAAGATAAAGAAAGGAATGGCTAGTAGCGTAAATGAGTTCATTCCTGTGAACATTCGTTGTGCCGAAGTTTGAAGTGCATTGGCGGGATCCAGCATCGAAAACATCGCGAGCATTGATGCAATCCCTACACTAATACTGATTGGTGCACCTATTATTAGGAAAAAGGCTACCCCAGCAAATAAAATTAAACCTGCTATCCCTGCAGACATCATCTGTCATACCTCCCCTCTTGTCGTTACACAATTTCTAGTGGTTTTTTATGTTTTAAAATATAGTAAATATTGTAAATGCAGTAGAATATCACGATCACTCCACAAATTGGCATAACCGCATACAGATAACCAACTGGTATATGTAAAGCTGCGGACATTTGTACCCACGCTAATTTTGTAATTGTTAAACCACCAGATAGTAATACAAGAGCAGAGAATGCAATAATGCATAACTCTATAAAGATTTGAACACCGATTTTCAGTTTTTTCGGTAATGCATCCTGGATAAACTCAATACGCATATGTCCATTTTCCCCGAATACAAATGCTGCACCGAATAGGACTAACCATACAAAACAATATTTTGCTAATTCTTCTGAAAAAGTACTTGGATTATTTAAAACAAAACGTGTAAAAACTTGCCACGTAACAAGGACAACTAATGCGCCGAATAATCCGACGCATATAGTTGATAAAATCCTATCAAGCAATTTTTTGACTGTTTCCATATGAAATCACCACCACTTATTTTGCTGCTTCACGAACTTTTTCATATAACGCTTTAGCATTCTCAGAAGCTAACTTCTCTTGAACAACTGATTCAGTAGCTTTACGGAACAGCTCGATATCTACTTCGTTGAATTTTGCTCCTGCTGCTTCTGCATCAGCAATCGCCTTTTGTACATCCTCTTCCCACATTTCAACTTCACGGTCAATCGCCACTGCTAATTCTTCTTTAAAGATTTGTTGGTGTTCTTCACTCATCCCGTCAAATAATTGAGAGTTGATCAGTAAGTAATCCGGGAACATTAAGTGCTTTGTATACGAATAGTAAGGTGAGATTTCAGCATGCTTAAGGTTTGAATAGATAAGCTCGTTATTTTCTCCACCATCAATTACACCTGATTGAATTGCTGTATATACTTCACCTTGGCCCATTGGTGTACCTGTACCGCCCATTTGTTCCATCATTTTAATATTTGTATCCGACTCGATAATACGAATCTTTAAACCTTTTAAATCCTCTGGAGTATTAATTGGTTTTTCACTGTTATATACGTTACGTACACCTGAGTGGAAAGCACCAGCTACAAATAGACCTTGATCTTTTAATGAAGAATATAAATCTCCTACAACTTCTTGATCATTTAATACAGACATTTGATGCTCTGCTGATTCGAATACATATGGCAGATTAAATACGGCAAAATCTTCATTGAAGTTTTCTAGTAAACTACCTGCAACAATCGACATTTGGATTGTGCCAGATTGAACTAATTCAATCGTTTCACGTTGTGCACCTAATAATTCGTTCGGGAAAATTTCGATTTCATATGCTCCATTTGTACGTTCTTTAATTTTCTCTCCGAACTCTTGCATTGCTTTGTATTGTGGATGGTTTTCCGGTTGGTTAAATGCCACTTTCAATAATTGTGTTTCCCCGCTTGAAGTGCCTTCAGCCTCGGTAGTTGTTGTTTCTTCCCCACCACATGCAGCTAAAATAGCTAGTACTAATCCCATAACCCCTAAAAGTATTAATTGTTTGAATGATTTTTTCATCTTGGTCCCCTCCAATATGATCTTAAGATTAAATTTTATTAACAGGATAGTGAAGCGCTTCCTTCTTCACATATCTCACTGCTTCTTCTGCCACTTTTCTTTTTAACTCTTTCGCGGCTTGTTCTGAATACCAAGCCATATGCGGTGTACAAATAAATTGCTCCAGTGTCAGCAACGGAGCCTGTGAATCAATCGGTTCTTTTACCGCTACATCTAGAGCAGCACCCGCAATCTGATTTGAAACAAGTGCTTCATATAAAGCTTCCTCGTCGATAATGCCGCCTCTTGAGACATTGATTAGATAACTAGTCGGCTTCATTTTTTCAAATACAGCTTCATCAAATAAATGGATGGCCTGATCTGATGGGCAGTGAATCGAAATAATATCTGCTTGTGTAATGAGCTGTTCAAAATCGACAAATTCTATAAACGATAAGCTAGAATCATAGCTTTTTTGTCCTGCCGAAATATCATAGGCGATTACTTTGCAGCCCAGTGCCTGAACTTTTTTCGCAAACTCGGAACCGATGCGTCCCACACCGACAATCCCTACGACTTGTTCACTATGGCGGTAGATCGGGATACTCGCTTGATAATCCCATTCATCCGCTTTTACTAAGCGATCCATTTTCGTAATTTTTCGTGTAAGCGCTAGCATTAACGCCAAAGCATGATCGGCTACTTCATGCGTTCCATAGTCAGGAACATTGCAGACCTGAACGCCATGTTTTGTTGCCGCCTGCAAATCAATATTATTAACGCCAACACCGTACCGAACGATTAACTTTAAGTTAGGTAATCCTGCGAAAACCCTTTCAGTAAACGGTGCATATTGGTTAATAATGACCGCTGCTTCTTTGGCATTTTGAATCAAATCGTCTTCAGTTTGGTTTTGTTGGAGCTCTAGTAAAATATTATTTTCCTTGAAAACGCTTTGTTCAATCTCAATATCAGCATGGTCACAGTCGGAAATAATCACTTTCATTTGTCATCACCCATTTTGTGTTTATTTCAAATCCTTCATTGCTACATGGTCCATATCATCAAAATCTAAATTTTCACCGCACATTCCCCAAATGAATGTGTAATTCTTTGTACCGATACCCGAGTGAATCGACCAGCTAGGCGATAAGACAGCCTGCTCATTGGCCATCACGATATGACGAGTTTCGTTTGGTTGCCCCATTAGGTGAAATACGCGTGTGTCTTCTTCCATATCAAAATAGAAATAGACTTCCATACGACGTTCGTGTGTATGACAAGGCATCGTATTCCAGCCACTGCCTTCTTCCAGTACCGTCATTCCCATACTTAACTGACAAGTTTCTAATACATCGGGATGAATATACTGGTTAATGACACGTTTATTCATATTGCTTTCAGCACCCATCGGACGTTTAATAGCCTTTTCTTGATCAATTTTCACTGTTGGATATTTCGCATGTGCCGGGCAGCAATTGATGTAGAATTTTGCTGGATTACTAGCGTCAGCAGATTCAAAATACAATTCTTCAGTGCCTCTGCCAATATAGAGAGCTTCTTTCGTATCGATGTCATAAGTGTCGCCATCACAGACAATACGTCCCGGGCCGCCTACATTAATAACACCCATTTCACGTCGCTCCAAGAAATATTTTGCTGCAAGTTCTTTGCCAGCATCTAAAGTCACCTGTTGATCGATTGGGAAGATTCCTCCGTAGATAATTCGATCCACATGGCTATAATTTAATGTCGCTTCGTTTTCTACAAACAATTTTTCCATTAAAAATTCTTCTCTTAATTTTTCGGTAGTGTAGTGTTTCACATCTTCAGGGTGATGTGCATATACGATTTTCATTATTTTTCCCCCTTAGTAAAGAAAGCGCTGTCAGAAAACTACTTGTTCCACATCGTAGAACAACGTTCCAATTTATAAATAATTATATGTGCAAAAATTTATAATTACAAGAACAAAATGATTTTTCTGTGAATTATAATAACAAGTATTAACTTTTTGAGATATCATTTACAAATCGATAGTTTTTCGAATATGATTGTTAAAGGCTACGAAATTTTTAGAAATGGTGGAGAAATAAAATGGCAACCGTACAATCTATTGAACGTGCTTTCATCATATTAGAACAATTATCAGAGCATCCGAACGGCATGCAAATTACAAAATTGGCAACGGATACGAACCTTTCGAAAAGTACTGTTCATCGATTACTTTCTACATTGATCGAGCTACAATATGTAAGAAAAGATAGCGTAACAGAACGATATTACCTTAGCTATCGCGCGTTATATCTCACACGCAATATTTTAAGCAATTCAAGTTTAATCACTGTAGCTAGACCCTTACTCGAAACCTTGGTGAAGGAAATTAACGAAACAGTGCATTTATGTGTAGAGGAAAACGAAGAGGTCGTATATGTCGACAAAATCGAAAGCAATCAAACCATACGCATGTATTCTCGTATAGGTAGTCGTGCGCCTATGTATTGCACCGGTGTTGGCAAAATGATGTTATCAGGAAAAGATGACCACACTTTACAGGAAATCATTTCAAGAATACATTTTACAAAACGCACAAACTACACCATTTTAACGCCCACCGATTTACTTGAAGAAATTTCGACTATACGAAAATCGGGCTATTCGCTCGACAATATAGAAAATGAAGAAGGCATCCGCTGCATTGCTGCACCAATTTATGATTTTAGCGGAAAAATCATTGCGAGCTTCAGCATTTCGGGTCCAAGCACTCGCGTAACGATGGAAAGAATTGAACACGAATTAGCAGAAAAAATATTAAAGACATCAAGAGCCATCTCTTCTCAGCTGGGTTATGTGCAATAAATATTTTCCTAATATATAAAACTCTTTGAATTGAAAAAAACTGCTCGCCTTAACCTGAGAAGGGAGCAGTTTTTTACGACAAAATAGAGAAAGGTGAATTTGAGCGTGCTCAAATTCACCTTTCTCATTATTTGAAGCTAGTTATGTCCCAGCCTCTTCCTATCACCACAAAATATTAAGGATAGTAATGGGTTATCTTTTATTCTATGAGGGATATAGGATTCTATTGATTTTTTACCCAGCAATCATATTGGAATCTAAGTAAATTTATTAACCCATATCTTCAAATTCATTAATTACTTTTTTAAATTCCGATTGGGAGTCTATAATTATATCTTGTAAATCTTCAGTAATTTTATGAACACTATCTACTTCTCTCGTTATATTCTCAACACTTGAATTTACATTTTTAATCGCTTCATCAACATTCCCAGCTAGTCTTCGCACTTCATCCGCTACAACTTTGAACCCTTGCCCCTGTTCTCCTACACGTGCTGCTTCAATCGCGGCATTTAACGCCAACACATTCGTTTGCATAGAAATATTGCGAATGGTATTGGTTATTTTCGTTATTAATTCCGTCTCTTGCTTTAGTGATGTCACTGCTTTAATCTTCTCATGAGAATTGGCAACAACCATATCTACTAATTCTATGGGCATATCTTTTAGTTGAGTAATGATTTTGACCGTGTTCTCTTCTCTTTCTGTTATATCTGTAGCAATTTTAAGAACTGCCTCCACTGTTCCCTCAACATTGTATATTGGTAGATAAGTTGCTTCGAACCAAAGTAGATTTCCTGCTTTACCGACCCTTTGAATTTTTTCTTGAAACTTTTCCCCTCTTTTAAGATTCTCCCATAATTCTTCATATTCTCTGCTGTTTCTTAATTCAACCGTACAAAATTGTTGATGCTTCATACTTTTCATTTCATGAACCGTGTAACCTAAAGTCCTTGCAAAATTTTCATTTACCCAGATTACTTCTCTTTGTAAATTAAATTCAATCATAGCTAAGTTTGACTCGAGTGCAGCTAAAATAGATGTTGCATCTAATATCTGAGTACTTTCCTGAATACTTGACCTAATGACCATATGAAGAAACTCCCTTTGCTGAGAATATTTTAATCTTATTATAACTTTTATTAGGTATTTATTTCTATTAAAATAACTCATAACTTAATTAATTCAAAATTTTGGTAGTCCAAAATTCACATTTTCCCACTATATAATAAAGTCGCCTAAGTTACTGAAAGACTTATCATAAGTGATTTGTATTTAAAAAGATTTCAATATAAATTTCTTTTAGTTATGACTATGGCAGTGAGACATCTCACTTAATGAAGCTTAGTATCTTGAAAAGTCTCCTAATTCAATCTTCTTGTTCTGAACTGATACTCTGAATTCATATTTGTGTCTGATGACGAAAAAAACCCCTTGCTAACAAGGGGTGTCTTACTGTTTGATATCTAGTGATTTATGGACACTGCAGGAGTGGAATTCCCTGCCATCACGCTGTCTAATGGAGCACTTACTGCTTTGTTATGATGGCGTCCAATTGGTACAACAGACGGAGAATCCGATACCGGATCTTCAATGACTCTACAGTTGAGATTGAAAATGTCTTTGATCAAGGAGCTTGTAATGACTTCGGAAGGTGCTCCTTCGGCTACAAGCTTTCCTTTATGTAGTGCAAAAATATGGTCTGCATAGCGTGCGGACAGGTTGATATCATGAAGAACCATGACAATCGTTGTTCCATATTTGCGATTTAAGTCAGTCAGTAAATCAAGTATTTCCACTTGATACGTAATGTCTAAGTACGTTGTCGGCTCGTCAAGAAATAGAATGTCGGTTTGTTGAGCTAGAGCCATGGCAATCCAGACACGCTGTCTTTGTCCACCAGAAAGCTCATCGATATGTCGATCAGCAAATTCCGTGATATTCATGATGTCCATCGCTTCAGCAACAGCTTCATAATCTTTCTTCGACCAACCTTTTAAAAGCGTATGATGCGGAAATCTTCCTCTACCAACTAGATCTGCCACTGTTATTCCTTCAGGGACGATTGGTGATTGTGGGAGAAGACCTAAAACTCGCGCTAATTGTTTTGGCGGGATTTTATGAATCGGCTTTCCATCTAGACTAATTTGCCCGGAAGTCGGTTTGATTAATCGCGCCATCGTTTTTAGCAGCGTCGATTTACCGCAGCCATTCGCACCAATGATAATGCTGATTTTGTTACTCGGTATGTCAATACTCACATCATGAAGAATCGTTTTTTTGTCGTATCCAGCAGTGATGCTTTCGGCTTGAAACGTGTGTGTTGGCTTCATTATAAATCTCCCTTTCGATTGATTCGGATTAATAAGTAAATCAAGTAAGGTGCACCAAGAATACCAGTGATTACTCCTACAGGGTACCTAGCAACAAATGCGAATTGTCCGATAAGATCGGCCCCTAATACTAAGATTACCCCAATAAGACCGGCTGGAATGATATTTGAAAACCCAACACCAACTAATTTTTTTGCGATTGGCCCAGCAAGGAATGCCACAAATGCGATGGGTCCAGTTGTCGCAGTAGCTAACGCAAGAATAAGCACGGAGCTAATAATAAGGATGATTCTTGTCTTATTCGTATCCACCCCAAGTGAGGTAGCCGCTTGTTCTCCCAGCTCCAACATTTCTAATCGTTTCCCATATAACAGGATGACTGGCGTCAATAGTAACACAATAACTACAAGTGGAAGAAGATTTTCCATCTTGGCCCCATTCAAACTACCACTTAGCCATCTCATCGCAGCTGGAAGGTCGTGCTCTTGACCAATTAATAGTAAATAGTTAATAACAGCCGTTAGCATCGCCTGTATACCAATACCAATTAAGATTAATCTGCCTATTGAGAAAGAAGATCCTTTCGATAATCCATAAATCACCAGGACAGTTGCAAGTCCACCGATGACAGACGCAATCGAAACAACGGTCGTGCCCGCCTGTAACACAATGATACAAAATACAGCGGATGCACTTGAACCGGCTGTAATCCCTATGACATTTGGGTTGGCTAGTGGATTTCTTAGCATCGTTTGGAAGATATACCCGCCCACACCAAAGGCAAAACCAGCAAAGAGACCGGCAATCATTCTTGGCAGACGGATGGTACCAACTGCAAAGGAAGCGCCTTTTACTTGTTCACCCATAAGAACGCGGAACACATCTTCTACCGGGTAGATGGTGTTTCCCAACATTAGCATGGTACCACAAAGAGCCAAGGAAATCACTGCCAGCACAGAAGTCATCATGATAAATCGACGCTGCCTTTTTAGCCTAGACCCCATAATCGAATTAATAGTTTCATTCATCATCATAATGCACGCATTTTCGCTTTCATTGTAATTAAAATCAAGATTGGTGCGCCAACAAATGCTGTCACAATACCAACCTCAAGTTCACCAGGACTGCCAAGAAGTCTTCCAAGCACATCAGAAAAGGTTAAAATAATCGCTCCTGAAAGAGCAGACATCGGAATAATAAAACGTAGATCCGGACCGATTAGTAAACGGATAACGTGGGTTGAAAGTAAACCGATAAAGCCAATTGGACCTGCTAAGGCTGTTGCAGCACCACATAAAAGGACTCCACCAAGGGCCGCAAAAAGACGAATCGTACCAGTACGCACACCTAACCCAGTCGCTACCTCATCTCCCAATGCGAGTGCATTTAATGCCGGACCAGTAAAAATCGCTATAAGTAAACCGATAACTAAAAACGGAATAAAGGTAGTAATCGAATCCCAGTTCCCTGAACCAACACTACCAACCTGCCAAAATCGAAACTGGTCCATCACGTTCGTACGAGGAATCATGATTGCGACTACTAAGGACGATAAAATCGCGCTAGTGGCAGCCCCTGCCAAAACAAGTTTAAGAGGTGTAGCCCCGCCACTCCCCATGGAACCAATTCCAAATACAAAGATGGAGGTTAAGATCGCTCCTATGATTGCAAGCCAAATATATTGACCGGCCGAGCTGATATTGAAAAAGGCAATTCCCACAACGACAAAAAGAGAGGCTCCTGTATTTACCCCTAAGATACTTGGATCGGCAATCGGATTTCGAGTGACAGATTGCATTAATGCGCCGGAAACACCTAATGCCGCCCCACACATTAAACAAAAAATCGTTCGAGCAATTCTTTGTCGAACAACATTGGCTTCATGGGACAGAACATCTGGATGGAGTAAACCATCCATCAGATCTGTCCAGCCAATCATCCGAGAACCAAATGCAAGAGAAGCCATGATACACACGCCAAGTAATAGTACTAAGGGTATAAGAACCCTTAGTAAATTACGCGGAAGATGAAACTCCTTTTTTTCAGAAACGGATACATTATTCATTTTATTTAACTTTAGCAGCAGCTTCAGAGATTAATTTCAAGTATTCATCGATTGTATATTCAATTGATAATGAGCTTGGTGTACCTGCTGCAGCAAGTGGCGTGTTGTCTTCAATTAGTACGACAGAACCATTTTTAATGGCCGGAACGTTTCCAAGAATCGGATCAGCTTGAAGTGCTTGTAATGTACTGTCATCACCGTAAATTACGAAGATTTCCACATCGCTTAACGCATCTGCATTTTCAGCACTTAACTCAATATAGAAGCTATTTGGATCTGTAATTTGGTTTTCAACACTCTCTGGGAACGTCATTCCTAACTCCTCAAGGAATTCACCACGTGGATCGCCTGTTGTATATAGGTAGAACTTAGATAAATCCGTTGCATTGAACATACCGAATACAGCTTTTTTCCCTTTAAGTTCAGGATATTCACTTGCCTTATCTTGTACTAATTTTTCTGTATCAGCAATCAGTTGTTGACCTTCTTCTTCCATACCCATAGCCATTGAGTTGAATTTAATTTGGTCACGCCATGAAGTTACCCATGGAGTTTCTTGATAAGCGATAACTGGAGCAATTTCACTTAACGTATCATATTCTTCTTGTGTAAGGCCTGAGTATGCAGCAAGGATCACATCTGGATTTGAATCAGCAATGGCTTCAAAATCTAAACCATCTGTATCTTGGTAAATGTTTGGATTTTCTTCACCAAGTTCTTTTAATTTTTCTGCAGTCCAAGGAAGCATCCCTGTATCATTATCTTTCGTACCATAGTTGGCAGCTGAGAAACCTACTGGCACAACACCAAGGGCAAGGGCAACGTCATGGTTTGACCATGCAATTGTCGCCACACGCTCAGGTTTTTCTTCGATTACCGTTTCACCTAGAGCATGCTTAATAACGATTGGATATTCCGTAGCTGTTTCTTCTGTATCTGTTGTTGTATCTGTTGTTTCTGATTCAGTTGCTGAACTATCCTCTGTGCTAGATTCCTTATCGGAACAAGCCGCAAGTGCAAGCGAAAGAATCGAGATTAATAATAATGTTAAAAATGAAAAATGTTTTTTTGTCTTCATTTGTTATTACACTCCTAAAGTTATTTGGTTGAGAATGATTATCATCATCACTATCAAAACTATATATCCTATGCAATGAGTTGTCAATATATTATTTTAATTCCAAAGTTCTAGAAAAAAAGATTTTTCTGATTCCTTTTGTCTGCATGAAAAAAGGAAGCCAAACAGCTTCGGTTTTCTTGGCTTCCTTAGGGATTAAATGAACTCTTAGTGACTCTGATTCTTCTCAACTTTTTGAGATTATTTTGGATTTCTCACAATTTCGACTCGACGGTTTTTTGCTTGTAGTAAATTTTGGGATAAGTGCATGGTCCTAGCAAAAATATCCTTAGTATGGAACAGAGTAGCTATTCAATTCTATCAGACAATCAATCTAGCAATAACCTTTCTATATTTAAACGTAAAAAACCTCCCAATCATGTTGAATGGAAGGTTTCCAAATAGTTAAATGTGCTCCTATTCTCTTCAGAACAGAAAAGGAAAATTGTCAAAAGCCTAGATGATCAAGGTGTAAACCGTTTCCAATGCCCTTCGGAGACAACTTCTACCTCTCCGTCAATCACTTTGATTGCGGTTTGATCGTCAATCGCATACGCAGGTCCCTGCATCCCGGCTGCCCATCTCTCTGCTGCCGCCATGGTGTTTCCCGGCAGCATCTCGTTATCTAGGTGTGGAAAGATTGAAAAATCAACCAGTTTCAGTGTTTCATCACCACCGCCTGTTGGAGTCCAGCCAACGAAGTATTCCCCGATGTTAGGTGTCATCACCATGCTCCCAGCACTCATTCCCACATAGACTGAGTTCAGTGACGGCAAGAGGTCTGCCAGCCCGGATTGACGCATCCAGTGGCACAGGTAAAGGGCGTCGCCACCCGACACCAGCAGTACATCCGTCTCCTGAACCAGTGGTATCCAGCGGTCTTCGTCGATGCTTGGCAGTGCGGTGAGCTCCAGCACGCCGACGGACTTCCAGCCGAGGTCTACCATGGGATTTTCGGATTTCCCACTGATGAACTCCCAGGCTTTGACGCCGGGGCCAACCCAAGGGTGTCCGTACATCGCAGTGGGGATACACAGGGCGTTGCAGTCGGCGATCGGCTTGCCCAGCATGTCAACCAGTGCGTCCTGTATACTTTTGTTATTGATGCCCGCAGATGTGAGCAGGAATTTCATAACTTCACTCCTTGTCTTTGTGTGGTCCCGTCAAGTTTTTTTATACTTCTAAGACAGCACCCCTAGCTTTATGAATGGATCTCGCACACGCATCCCACTCGATAGCTTCCTTCGCAAGATTTCTTCATCACTTCCAAAACCCGTAGATTGGCATGGTTCCTTTCCTTCATTGAAATAGTCAGAAGTACCACCTAAATGTCGATATAGAAATCCAAATTTATGATTGCTTAGATTTTCTTATCTTATCACTTTTCTACAAATTGTATCTAGACTTCGGACTGGTCTGATACCACTGGGTAAGGCACTAGATGCTGTATAGTGATAGCAAAAAACCAGTTAAAATACCGGTTATCCCGATTTTTCAACTGGTTCCATCTTCTAGATAGCATCTATTGAAAACTATGAAAAAATAATGATTAAATAATACCTTGCATACGTAAAACAATCTCTGCTATTACTGCTGAACCGAGGAATGTTCCTAATATTACAAACATCCCTACTATAATCGTTTTCCATCCCAATTTGGCAAAGTCAGTCCATGAACGACCGATTGAAATACCCGCATAAGCCAAAATCGGCGTGGCAATGGCTAATAGATTGACTTTGGCTGTCCACTCGACAATTTGTTCAGATCCAGGCACGCCTGGAATTGTAATGAGAAATGCTAATATTCCAATATAGGCAATACTCGGAATTTTTTTATACGGATTCAGTCTATGAAGGATTAATCCAACCAAACTTATGGCCGCCAAAGTCAGTATTCCTGGAATTGCTTCGAGTGGCATGACCTCATATCCAACCCAGTTTCCGACAATCACCATAAAAGAAACAATGATAAATAAGATGACCCATTCTTGAATATTTTTTAGCATAGATTATTTCACCACCTTAGATTTTGAATCATTATTTTCTTGCTCTGTTAACACTTCAATGTTTGCTTCTGTATCAAGATTTGTTGCCATTACAGCTTTGGCACTTTTTTTATCTCTTCGTTTCGTTAGTACTTTATACATTTTTTCTGTTAATGGTAGCCCTATAAAGATACTTGCATATAACCCCGTAACAGATGTTAATAAGTTACTGGCCCCGGAAAAAGCTGTTATGGTATCAGCCATATCGGGAAATGCAGCAACTAGTGGTCCAAGTGAAGCAGCTGTCATACTGCCACTCCCAACTCCAGTCGCCATGGCAAATGAATAGGGATGAAGCGGGAGCGTAGTTGCTAAGAAACCCGAAGCTAATCCGATAAAGATGGATCCAAATACAGTTCCGAATATATACATGGACATGACGCCACGTCCTTCTGGAGAAGAAAGGCCAAATTTATCAGTAATTAAGGCTAAATTCCCTTCTCGACCAATGGAGTGAGTCATACCAATACTTTCTCTTTTCAATCCCAAAAAAACAGCAACAGGAAGTGCTAGTAAAATAGTACCCAAGTTCCCAAGTTCTTGGAGAATCAGAGCGGGCCCTGCTGATATTAATTGAGGTAGAGCGGGTCCTGCTTGAACGCCAAACTTTGCAATAAGTAAAGTGAGTGTAATATAAACGAGTGTCTCAGCATTTTCCGACTGTTTTTTGGTCACAACCGGAGTAAAATAAATGGCAATACCAATAATCACTGCATAAAGCATCGGAAGCAATAAAATAATTCCCATACCGACGGATATACTATGCTGTCCAATCAATTCCGTCACAATCACGATTGCTAGTACGACAAGATGCAAACGCCAATCCTTCCATAAACCAAATGCTTTTCCCTCCATAGACATGGCTCCTTTATATGAGAATTCGAATCCTTCCTATACTTGTACCTCTTTTGCATGGACTTGCATATATTCCAAAGTTGCTTGTCCAAGAATTTTGGCTGCGATTAATAGTGCTCGCTCATCAATATCGAATTTCGGGTGATGGTGTGGATAGGAAACTTCCCACTCAGGGTTTCGTGCACCTGTAAAGAAGAAAGTTCCTTTTACCTTTTGTAAGTAATAGGAGTAATCTTCACCGCCCATAACTGGATCTGTTTCTTTTACAGCCGTGACTCCTGGGATTTTCTTCGCTATATCTGCAACGAATTCCGTCTCTTCTTTATGGTTAACAAGTGTTGGATAACCGCGCGTATAGTTGAATTCATAACCTGCTCCAGCTGTTTCACATACGCCTTTAACGACTCTCTCCATCTCTTCTTCCATAAATGCACGCGTCTCTTCTTTAAAAGTCCTAACCGTTCCAAGCATCTCGGCATGGTCGGCAATCACATTGTATGGATTTGCCGCTACAAAGGAGGTAACGGATAACACGGCGGCATCTAATGGATCGATTTTGCGACTGACAATTTGGTTTAAACTATTGATCAGTTGACTACCGACCGCAATGCTATCGATCGTTTGCTGTGGATAGGCACCATGCCCCCCACGCCCTTGTATGCGAATCGTAAACATATCCGGTGCTGCTTGAAGAGCACCCGTACGATAACCGATTTCACCTAATGGCGCTTGTGCCTGTAAGTGTGTACCAAAAATCACATCGACACCATCTAGACAGCCATCTTCAATCATCGAAATGGCACCGCCAGGAGGTAATTCTTCTGCATGCTGATGAAGAAATACAACCGTTCCGGATAGCTCTGCCTTCATTTTATTTAATACCTTTGCCAAGCCTAAAAGAGTGGCCGTATGTCCGTCATGACCACATGCATGCATGACACCTTCCTTTTTAGACTTATAAGGGACGTCCGTTTGTTCAACAATCGGCAGCGCATCAAAATCGGCACGTATTGCGACTGTAGGGCCTGGCTGATCCCCCTTTAAATAAGCAAGCACACCATTCCCACCAACACCCGTTCGCGTTTCATGCCCTAATTTTTTATGAAAATCAGCAATATATTCTGCTGTTTTCGCCTCTTTAAATGACAATTCCGGATACTGGTGCAGGTGACGGCGTATTTCCACAATCTCCTCATAAACCTCATCTAAACGATCAAACAATTTTTGCATACTATTATCCTCCTTTTATCTGAACTAGATTTATTCATGAATTAATGATTTCTCCATCATTTCTGCTAATACTTCATAGACGGCAGATGAATCCAAATTCCCTTTTCCTTTGTTTCTGCCTAAAGTAAAAAGCTGATGCGTCATCTCACTGACTAAAGTAGAAACTTGATGATCCTCCGCAAGATTTCGATATAGGTGAATATCTTTAGTCATATTGGCTAACGAAAATTTCACATTTCCAAATGACTGATCCAGGATATTGACACCGAAAACATCCATAGCTCGGGTTTGTCCACTACCTTTTTGCAGGATCGAGGCAAGCTTTTCTTTCGAAACTCCTGCTTTTTCGCCTGTTAAAAATGCTTCACTCACTAGGGAGATAACGCCCGCAACCACCATGTTGTGACAAAGCTTTACCGTTTGGCCAGCGCCACTTTCACCTAAATATTCAATGTGCTTTCCTATTGCTTTCAGTACGGGGAGGATTTCGTCCAGTTTCTCCTCATTTCCGCCAATCATGATGGTAAGCGTTCCATTATTCGCACCATCTGGCCCGCCACTTAAAGGACAATCGTAAAATTCAACTCCCCTGGCTTGAGCCATTTCATGTATCTGCCTTGTGAGATTCACATCATTTGTGCTCATGTCGAGAATGAATTTACCTTGGTTCATTCGGTAAAGAACTCCCCTATCCTCATTTAAGACAATCTCTTTAACTAGCTCAGGGGATGTTAACGATAAAATGAGATAATCAACCTGACTCGCTAATTCTTCAGGTTTTGAAGCAGCGACTGCTCCATGATTGACTAAATTTCTAACGGCATCCTCATTAATGTCATAGACAAAGACGTCGTAGTTATTTTTCAATAGATTTTTAGCGATTCCACTTCCCATTAAACCGCAGCCAATGACACCGACTGTTGCCATACAAAGCCCCCCTTCTATACCTTAATGTAAACCGTCTTATATTCAGTCCAGAATTCTAATGCTGTGGAGCCCTGTTCACGTGGGCCTAGACTCGAAGCTTTTTTCCCACCAAAAGGATATTGATTTTCAAAATAGTTGGAAGGGATATTCACATGTGTCACACCCGTTTCGATATGTTTTACAAAGTGCATGGCCTTTGCTAAATCCTTCGTATAGATGGTAGAAGATAAGCCAAATTCACTATCATTTGCTACTTCCAGCGCTTCTTCATAGGAATCTACTTCAATAACCGCAATCACTGGTGCAAAAATTTCTTCCCGGAATATTCTCATTTCCGAGTTCACATGACTAAAAACAGTCGGTGCCAAGAAATAACCTTTATCCTTGCCATTATCCACCAATCGTTTTCCACCACATTCGAGCACAGCCCCATCTTGAATGGAATCGTGGATATGCTCTAAATACAAATTCAATTGATTTTCATCAATGATCGGTCCATTATCGGCATTTTCATCAAAGCCATCTCCCACGGTTAAGGATTCCGCCGCCTCTACTAATCTAGCAATCACCTCTTTGGAAATCGCTCTTGGGACAATCAATCTGCTTGTTCCGGTACAGCGTTGTCCATTATCAAAAAAGCCGCTGATGACAACATTTTTAATTGTTTCATCCAGATCAGCATCTTCAAGGATGATGGATGCATTCTTTCCTCCCATTTCTGCTTGTATCTTCCCTCCACGATTTGTTACAGCCCTTCCCAATGCCAAGCCTACTTCTGTTGAACCGGTAAATGAAACAGCTTTAATCTTTGGCTGATTCCCAATTGCTTGTCCTATTACGCCACCTGGTCCTGTTACCATATTGATGACACCTTTGGGTACACCTGCTTTTTCAAACAGCTCTATAATTTTTATACTGATGAGCGACGTATTACTAGCCGGTTTAAAAACTACTGTATTTCCTGCCACAATGGCCGGCGCTATTTTCCAGATTCCTATCCCGAGCGGAAAATTGTAAGGAGCGATGACACCAACAACCCCTAAAGGTTCTCTCACTGTATAGCCAAAAATATTTGGATCATTTGACGGGATGGTTTCACCCGTTAAACGTGTTGCTTCACCGCTAAATTGTTTCATTGCTTCGATTGTTTTCTGAACTTCACCCAAAGAATTTTTATATGTTTTTCCTACTTCTTTTGTGATAATTGTAGCGAGTTCTTCCTTTTGTTCTTCCAATAAGTTAATGAGTTTGAACAATACTTCTCCACGCTCGGGTACTGCCACCTTCGACCATGTTTTAAAAGCTTTCTCAGCCACTTCTACCGCTACTTCAACATCTCTCTGGTCGGATTTTTGAAAATAACCAAGTATATGATCTGCGTTTGCGGGATTAATGCTTGTATACAGCTCGCCTGAACTTGCTTGAACCCATTCACCATCAATGTAATTGAAATATGTTTCGGTCATTCAACAATCACCTCACAACTTTTTAAATAATTTTAATATTCAAAATTATAAAAATAAATGTGGCAAGTCACAAAAATAGTAATTACTCTTTGTGACTTGCCACATATAATTGAGTAGCGATAACGATATCCACCCACTCTTTTTCACAATTCAAATCAATCTGTAAAATCTCTTCAATTTTCTTTAGGCGATAATACAGCGTATTCCCGTGAATATGTAACTCGTTAGCAGTACCTTTATGGTTTTTATTATTATTTATAAAACATAGTAACGTTTCGACTAATACGTAGTCTGTTTTTAATAGCTTTCCAATCTTATCCTGAATGAAGATCTCTTTTCTTTGGGGTTCAATCTCATGAAAAAGCCGTTCCATACCAAGTTTGGCATACTCAACAATCCGGGATGCCTTTGTCACTTTTGCATAATGAATGGACTGGATGGCTTCATTATAAGATATAGAAAATTGCGGTATACTTGTTTTCCTTCCAATACCAACCAGAATTTCTTTCTTCTTACCCGCAACAGCCTCAATCCCATTAATGATTTGTTGCAGTTGATATTCTTTCATATCTGGAAGGACGACAATCAGTTGAAAGGTATTCGTGACAATAAAGCTATTCCCACAAATAGTTTTAAGCATATTTTCAATAGAAAGAACCAGCCACTGTTTATCTTTTAATTTATTTTGATCCCATAATGTTTTGACCGAGCCCTCTATGATAATACATTGAAGATCGTTTACTTCATTCCACTGTAAATAATGCAGGATCCTTTTTTGATCATAGTTGGTTAGACCATTTAATAGCTGATTAAAGATTTCATGTCGTAATTGAAATTCTTGTTCAAGCAAGGCACTATCTTTCGTCAACTCAAGTGCGATGGCAGAACAAGCATGTTCAATAATTAATTGTTCAAATTCAGGAAAAGTTTCAAAGGGTCGCGCCAGCTCTAATACCCCAAGAATTTCATGACCACGCACAATGGGATAATCATTGCTATTCTGATGATAACTATTCGTTTCGTGATGAACGACTTTAGAGCCTATCAAACTTTCCAATAATTGAAGAATACGACCAATCCCTTCTCCCTCTATGATGTATTGATAAAACTTTTTATGAATGGAAATCGTGTTGGATAACATTTCATTCTTTTGCAGTAAATTATGATAAACCCGAGAGTGTTCAAGCGCAATGGCACTCTGATCGGCAATGATTTGAATGACCTCTAAATCCGCACGGGAAAAGACGCCATCCTGACTAAAGTTATCCACCATAAGCACCCCAAGACAAGTATCCTGATAGATAATCGGCACACAAAAGGCGCTTTTGATTTTTTTCCGCAGGACCCCCTCAAAATAATATTGATAGTTTCTTTCGGACATATTGCTCATATAAGTATCGATCTCTTGTTCCGATTTAAACAACTTGGCCTTTTTTTCTAAAAACACTTTCCCCGTAATCGATTCGCCCGGTGAAAGGACCAACTTTTTTAGTGGTTCAATCTCCACCCCAATGGCCTCTGACAATTGGAGCTTTCCCGTGAATTCATCATACAAATAGATCATAAACGTATCTGTCACGGTAACCAACTCACTGGCAGCAGTAATTAAATTTTTTAATACCTCTTCTAATTGCAAGGACTGCGTTAACATCTTATTGATTTCTAGCAATTTTTTGGCTTTAGAGAGTGTGAGAAAAGAGTAATCATTCTCTTGGCAGATATTCATGGGAATCACCTCGATCATACGTTAATAGGTTTCTACTAGGCTATTTTCATTTAGAATAGAGAGTTATGATTAGTTTAACATAAGAAATATTTAATTTTCTAAAAATTAAGTATTTTAAACACGTAGTATTTGAATTACTTAAATTTCAATTATTTATTTCCTTCAAATCTATGACCATAATTGGTTCTTGACCTCTTGTAGAATATGAATCAAATCCTACTTGATCATAGAAGGAGACTAATTTACTTATAAAATATAAAAAAACACCTAAACGTTGTCTTTACGGATAAAATGAAGTGCTCCCTGTCAAGTAGACAGGGTAAATAATAAAAATGGTTTATGCGGCTTGAGCTCTGTATTCTAAGGGGCTCAAGCCATTTAATTTTTCTTGGTAACGTTCATTGTTATAGAACGAAATGTATGTATCAATTGCTGTTTTTAATTCTTCATACGTCTCATATTTATGTAAATAGTACTTCTCTACTTTTAATGTGCCCCAAAATGCTTCAATGGGTCCGTTATCAATGCAACGCCCTACTCTTGACATGCTATGACGCATCTCAGCTGTTTCCATAATTTGTTTAAAATGTTTTGATGTATATTGATATCCACGATCACTATGTAATAAGGGAAACTCTTCGAGTTTCAAACTTTGAATTGCCGGTATAACGGTATTAAACACTAACTGATTATTATTAGAATGTCCTAATTTATAGCTCACAATTGACTTATCATATAGATCAATAATTGCACTTAAATACGCCTTTCTACCGTTACCATACTTAAATTCAGTCACATCTGTACACCATTTTTGATTTGGTTCTTTAGCTGTAAATTCACGTGCTAATAGATTTTCTGAAACATAATCTGGCTTAACCTTACGATATCGTTTTGATTTACGACGAATAACCGCTTCTATGCCACAAATCTGCATTAATCGGTAAATACGCTTCTTATTGAATTTTGTTAATCCTTCTTTTTCCCGTTGTCGATTAATTGTCATCGTTATGCGGCGATAACCATAGATCCCATCTACTTGTTTATATAAATTTTTAATCAATTCAACTAGCTTTTGATTTTCGACTTCTCGTTCTGAAAGTTGGCGATTTAACCATTTGTAATATGCTGCACGTGATACTGCAGCTATTTCGCACAGTAAAACAACAGCTAAGTTTTCTTTCTCTGCTATTTCTTGAATCGCCTTATAACGGCTTTGAATACGTATCTTACTTAACGACGCCTCCTTTCTATTTCCTCTAACTTTTTTAAGTATAGATTTTCTGCACGTAATCTTTCATTTTCTCGTTCTATCTGTTGAATTTTTAAACGATATTCATCTTCAAGTGTACGTTCTTCAACTGGTTTCGTTCGCCCACGGCGATCCATTAATGTTTGTTCGCCATTATCTTCAAATTTCTTCACCCATTGATAAACTTGTTGATAAGATACCTTGTATTTTACTGCTGTTTCTTGATAATTCTTTCCATTCGCTATGCAAGCTTTTGCGATTTCAATACGTTCTCCAACTGTCGTTTTTCTTCCTTTAGTCATAGGTTGGCTCATTCCTCTACCCGAATCTTTTAATTCACTATGACTAGTATACTTTTTAATCCAGTTCCTTAAAACGGTTGTACCAGAAAGTCTATATTTTCTCACTGTCTCTCTTAATGAAAGTCCTCCTGAAATATAATCTTGAACCGCAGCTAATTTTAATTCTCTAGGATAGTTATTATGATTTTTGAGCTTTTCGAGACCGTCTTCTCCAAAGAAATGATAATTACTTTGCCAATCTTTAATTGTTCTAGAATCAACTTTATATAATCTAGCGACTTCATTAAGTGTAAAGTAGCTATTATTATAAAAATTTAAAATCTCTAATTTTTCTTCTTTTGAAAAGTGATATTTTTTCATAAAAAAACTCCCAAATAGATTAAACAGATTTTATTTTTTCATCTGTCTACCTATTGGGGAGCATATCAAAATCCGTTTCTCAACGTAAGGTGTTTTTAATTGTTCTCAATTTATGGGGTCAGTGAGAAGCTGTTTCAAAAACATCCATTCCAACAGTGTTGGTTTTATATACCTACTGATAGATATTTTGTTTCTAAGTAGGGCTCAATTCCTTCAGAGCCACCTTCACGGCCAACACCAGAGTCTTTCATGCCGCCAAATGGAATATGTGCTCCAGACGGCGCGCCATCATTCCAGCCGATGATTCCGTATTGCAAGTTTTCACTTAAATATAAACCATCTTTATAATTTTCTGTAAAGAAGTACGCTGCTAAGCCATATGGTGAGTCATTGGCAATCGTAACAGCTTCTTCCAATGTCGAGAATGTTACAACAGGAATAACAGGTCCAAATGTTTCTTCATGCATGATTTTCGCATCCAATGGTATGTCTGTGATAACTGTTGGCAAAACAAAGTAATATCCTTTTTCATCGTCTGTGTCGTAGCTATTCCCGCAAGCCAAAGTTGCACCACGGTTTACCGCATCTTCAATCTGGTCCTTTATTTTGACAAAGCCCTTCTTATTGATGATTGGTCCAACATTTACACTTGGATCAAAGCCATTGCCTACTTTTAGTGTCTTTACTTTATCAACTAAAAGCTTTGTAAACTCCTCCACGATGTCATCATGTACAATTAAACGGTTTGGAGATACACAAGTTTGACCTGCATTGCGGAATTTAGCTGTGACTGTTTGCTCTACAGCTAAGTTTAAATCTGCATCCTTTGCAACAATAATCGGTGCGTGTCCACCTAATTCCATCGTTACATGCTTTACGGTTTGTGCACTTTGCTGCATCAGCAATTTTCCAACTGGTGTAGAACCCGTGAAAGTGATTTTGCGAATGGCTTTATGCGACGTAAAAATTTCTCCTACTTTCGGTCCTTCATTTAACACGTATTGTAATGCATCTTCCGGAATGCCTACACTATGTGCCAATTCAATCAAGCGAATCGTTGTCAACGGTGTTTCTTCAGCTGGTTTAACGACAAATGTACAGCCCGCTGCCAATGCAGGTGCAGCTTTACGTGTCATCATGGCTGCCGGGAAATTCCATGGTGTGATGGCCGCTACTAAACCAATCGGCTCTTTTGTCACAGTAATACGCTTGTTTGGCACATGTGCAGGCACTGTACGTCCATATATACGTTTCGCTTCTTCCGCATACCAATCGATATAACTAACAGCGTAATCGACTTCACCCAGAGCTTCCGGTAATGGTTTCCCATTTTCAAGCGTAATTAATTCGCCGATTTCTTGACGATTTTCACGAATACATTTTGCCCAGCTGTTTAATAACTGTGCGCGTTCATGTGCACTACGTTTCTTCCACGATTTAAATGCGGCTGCTGCAGCTTCAATTTTTGTTACAATGGCTTCTTCTGTATCGTATTGCAGCGTATGAATTAACTCCCCATTTGCAGGGTTATTGACGTAAACAAGCTGAGTCATCTCTTATTTCCCCCCATAGTTTGCAAATGCATCATCTAAAATCGCTAAACCTTGAGCTAATTCTTCATCTGTAATGACTAATGGTGTCAAGAAACGGATCACATTTCCTTTAATACCTGCAGTTAGTAATAATAAACCGTTCGCATTCGCGTATTGTGCAATTGCAGTAGCTGCCTCTTTATTTGGCACTTTGTTGTCGCCAACCAACTCAACGGCAACCATTGAACCTAAACGACGAATATCGCCAATATAGCTATATTTTGCTTTGTAAGTTTCTAAGTGTGCCTCCAACTTAGCACCGATTACTTCCGATGCTGCACATAGGTTTTCTTCTTCGATAATATCAATCACTGCAAGCGCTGCTTCACATGCTACTGGACTTCCCGCATATGTTCCACCTAATTCACCTGGTGTTGATACTTCCATAATTTCTTTACGGCCAACTACACCACTTAAAGGCAACCCAGCGGCTAAAGATTTCGACACCGTCATCAAGTCTGGTACGACATCAAATTGCTCGATAGCAAATAAAGAACCTGTACGTCCGAAACCAGTTTGAATTTCATCTGCAATCAAGATGATATCGTTTTCTTTACAGAACTTCGCAACGGCTTGTACGAATTTTTTCGGTGGTACGATGAAACCACCTTCCCCTTGTACTGGTTCCATTACAACACATGCAACCATTTCTGGTGCGATTGTTGATACGAAGAAATCATGGAACTGCTCGATGATGAAATCTACATATTGCTCATCTGTCAGCCCTTCCGGTTTACGATATAAATATGGGAATGGTGCTTTATAAATTTCCGGAGCAAATGGACCAAACTCAAATTTATAAGGTTTTACTTTCGAAGTCATGCCCATTGTTAAGTTTGTACGGCCATGATAGCCGTTTGTAAACGAGACAATCCCTTGTTTCTTTGTATACTTACGTGCAATTTTCACCGCATTTTCTACTGCTTCTGCGCCGGAGTTTAATAAGATTACTTGTTTCTCATGTGTACCTGGTGTAATTTCTACCAATTTTTCCGCTAGTTTAATATACGAATCATACAACATCACATTGAAGCCAGGGTGTAAAAACTTTTCCACTTGAGCTTGTACTGCCGCTACTACCTTTGGGTGACTATGACCAACATTCAATGTACCGATTGCAGATGCGAAATCGATCCACGTATTACCTTCCGTGTCGATAATTGTAGAGCCTTTCGCTTCTCTTGCTACAGCCAAACAGCCATTGCTTACGCCTTGTACTACGTATTCTTTACGTTTGTTTACAATTTCAACTGCAGTGTTTTCTTTAATCATCATCATTTTCCCCTTTGCAAATGCTGTATTTGTTATACTTAGTATCAGTTTTTTTGGTTCACAAAAAAAGGTCCAACTTTTATAAAAAAAGGTACCAGTTTTCTTCATTCTTGATTTTTTATATAATCTAATCAGTAAATAGTTTTTTAAGGGGGCTTTTACATGATTCGCATTGATTTTACATCTGATCATCGTTTTATCTATCAACAAATTTATAGTCAGCTACGAAAACAAATTTTACAAAACGAACTGCGTGCACATAGTAAGCTCCCTTCCAAACGAGAGCTTGCAGAAATTTTAAATGTCAGTATCAACTCTGTAAAAACCGCCTACGAACAGTTAATGGAAGAAGGCTATATTTATACAATCGAACGAGTTGGCTATTATGTAGAAGAAATTCAAGAATTTAAACTAGCAGTGAATACGCAGCAAACCTTCCCGGCAAATCTGAAGGAAAAAGAGGAGACACGAAAAGGTTGGTTGTCGTTGTCACATATGAACACAAATCCACAGCTTTTCCCATTTAAAAAATGGTTATCGTGCCAGGCAAAAATATATGAAACTTATATTTCTTCGCTAGGAGATATGCCACATGCGCAAGGCCCCTATATGTTACGCCAAAGTATTGCAGAGATGCTGTATCGAACGCGCGGCATTACATGTGAACCAGAGCAAATCGTCTTGCATGCAACGAGCCAAGGCTTATTGGAGCGAATTATTTATATGCAGCAAGGGAAAACGTTTGCGACCGAAAATCCTGGCTATGCACGCTATCATCATTTATTAAAGCGGGCCAACATCAATACACATTTAATCCAGCTCGATGCACAAGGCATTGACGTAGAATATTTAACAAAAACAAATGCCGATATCGTCATTACAACACCCTCGCACCAATTTCCAACAGGGATTATTATGCCTATTTCAAGGCGAATTGAATTATTAAACTGGGCAGCAGCGTCGGAAGAACGTTATATTATTGAGGATGATTATGATAGTGAATATAAATATCAAACAGATAACATTCCTGCGCTACAAAGTTTGGACTATAATCAAAAAGTCATTTATATGGGGACTTTTTCAAAGACACTCTTGCCAGGCATTCGTATAAGCTATATGGTACTTCCGCCAAAATGGTTAACATTATACAAAGAACATTTCTCTTTGGAAATTCAACCAGCCAATATACTTGCCCTTTATACGTTACAGGAATTTATTGATAGCGGCCTGCTAGAAAAGCATGTACGTAAAATGACAAAGCATTATGAAACGATTCGCACCCTGCTCATCCAGCAGCTCCATGAACAATTAGGGGAATCTATTGTGATCCATGACATACCGGCAGGACTGCATTTTTTAGTGGAAATTTTTACAGAAAAAAGTTATGCCACAATTGAAGAACAAGCGATTTTACATAAACTTGAACTCTATACTCTGAAGCGTTTTTCATTAAATACGCTTCCTCTGATTAAAAAAAATCGTTCGATTATTATCGGCTTTGCCAATATTGCGCCTGAAGAGATTCCAAATGCTGTTGAAAGGCTAAAAAACGTTCTGTTGCATTAGCATCTGCCAAACTTCACTAGGATGTTTACATCTGTGTTATCCGTCGATTAAAGCATAAAGTTTACCGCAAAATAAAAACGGCTATTTAGCACGCAAAAGCTAAATAACCGTTTTTTCCTTTTATATACTCACTTTGTTAAATTGAGCTAATCTCTTTACCAATAAATCCTTCCCCAGCAGCTTCAACACCAAAGGCAATTCCGGACCATGCATTTGGCCTGTCAACAAAATACGGATCGGCATAAAAAGAGCCTTTCCTTTTAGACCTGTTTGCTGTTGTACTGTTTGTATGAGTTGTTTCCACTCTGCACTGCTATTTGGCGTTGCTTGTTGCAGCGCTGTCGTTAACGCCGCTGCAATAGCTGTTGTTTCATTTGCCCCCAGCCATGTTTGTGCCTCGTCTTCATATATTACATGCTCTTCAAAGTAATGCTTTGTTAACGCAACAATTTCCGCGCCGTACGTTAATTGCTCTTGGTATAACAGTGCAAGCTCCTTTACCCATGAGAGCTGCCCTTCACTGGCCTGAACAGGTATTAGATTCTCTTTTTGTAAATATGGTAAAACAAGCTCGACCAATGCATCTGCAGATAAGCATTTAATATATTGATTGTTCATCCACATCAGTTTTTTCTGATCAAACATCGAAACGGATTTTGAAAGTCGCCCCACATCAAATTGTCCAATTAATGCTTTTTGCGATAACAATTCTTGCTCCCCTTCTGGAGACCAACCCAATAAAGCAAAGAAATTAAACATTGCCTCCGGTAAAAAGCCTAGTTCACGATATTGCGATACGAACTGGACAATGGTTTCATCCCGCTTCGAGAGCTTTTTACGTTGTTCATTAACAATCAATGTCATATGTCCATATTGTGGTGGTGTCCAACCAAATGCCTCGAATACCATGAGTTGTTTTGGCGTATTCGATAAATGTTCTTCCCCGCGGAATACATGGGAGATGTCCATATCATAATCATCCAATGCTACTGCAAAATTATAAGTCGGGATACCATTCGTTTTCATAATAACCCAATCGCCGATATCTTTGGATTGGAATACGACATTCCCGCGAACTAAATCATGGAAACGATAAGTTCCTTCAGGTACACGCATTCGAAGTGTATACGCTTCACCTGCTGCCTCTTTTGCTTGTATTTGCTGTTGTGTCAATGCTCTGCAAGTACCGTCATAGTGAGGTGCTGCTACCCCTTTTTGTTTCTGTTCTTCCCGAGATTGTTGCAGGCGTTCTGCTGAACAAAAACATTTATAGACTTGACCATTTGCCAATAGTTTTTCGGCGCGCTCTTTGTAAAGAGGTAGACGCTCCATTTGCCGGTACGGTGCATACGGACCACCTATATCAATTGATTCTTCGGGTATAATGCCCAGCCAACGGAGATTATCCAATTGCGAGGCTTCACCGCCCTCTACGTTACGCTCTACATCTGTATCTTCTATCCGTACAATAAATGTCCCGTCGTGGTGTTTTGCATATAAATAATTAAATAACGCTGTGCGGGCTCCTCCAATATGTAAAAAGCCAGTTGGACTTGGCGCATATCGTACACGTACTTTTTTGGTCATGTTGCTTCTCTCCTCATCTGTATATAAAAAATATCCTTATTATATAGATTTGTGCATCTATATAATAAGGAAATCATGTCATATTACTTCATGATAATTATTGTGGGAACCAGCCTACCGGTTCAACATTTAAGCGAATATTGATTTGTTTTACTTCCTGGAATTCTTCTAGGCTATATTTCCCTAAACTACGACCAATGCCTGATTGCTTATAGCCACCCCACGGTGCTTCTACATATGTTGGGTGGTAATCATTTACCCATGTAATCCCTGCACGGACTTGCTTAATCACACGTAATGCTTTAGCGCCGTCGTTTGAGAAGACACCACCTGCTAAACCAAAATCTGTGTCATTGGCTAAGCTTACAGCCTCTTCTTCTGTCGAGAACTTTTGAATCGTTACGACCGGGCCGAAAATTTCTTCTCGCACGATTGTCATATCTGAAGTTACATCCGTAAATACAGTTGGCGCGATAAAGAAGCCTTTGTCCAGGCCATTGTCTGTTAATCGGTAGCCGCCTGTTTTCAATGTTGCCCCTTCCGCTTTCCCTTTTTCGATATAGCCTAGAATCGAGTTCATTTGAGCTTCACTCACAATAGCGCCCATATTCGTTTCTGGATTTAAACCAGGTCCGACTTTGATTTTTTCTGCGCGCTCTATATAGCGTTCTACGTAAGCATCATAAATTGTATCCTGTACTAAGATACGGCTGCCTGATGAACATACTTGACCAGCGCCCAAGAAAATTCCGAATAAACCATAGTCAACCGCCACTTCCAGGTCTGCATCCGCAAAGACGATATTTGGCGACTTACCACCTAGTTCCAAAGAAATTTTCTTTAAGTTGCCAGCTGCTGCACGCATAATGCCACGCCCAACATCTGTACTTCCCGTGAAGGATACCATGTCTACATCATTGCTTTCAGAAATCGTTTGCCCAATGATTGAGCCTTGGCCAAGTACCATGTTTACGACACCTTTTGGCAAGTCTAGCTCATGTAGGATTTCAAATAACTTAAAGGCTGTTACAGGCGTGACTTCAGCTGGCTTGTATACGATGGTATTCCCTGCCGCTAAAGCAGGGGCGATTTTCCATACACTCATGAGTAACGGGAAGTTCCAAGGTACGATCAATCCTGCAACCCCAACAGGCTCTTTTACAACCATTGCTTGTACATTATTGTCCGGCACATGATATGTTTCACCGTCTGGATGTAAAATAATCCCTGCATAATATCGGAAGCAAGCGATCGAATCTTGTACATCCGCTTCTGCCTCTGCATATAATTTACCGTTATCTTGCGTCTCCAATGTAGCGAACTCTTCCAGACGTTCTTCAATTTTATTTGCAATCGCATGTAAAATAGTTGAACGTTCTTTCGCCGTCGTGTTTTTCCACTCGCCCTCATCAAACGCTATACGTGCAGCTTGGATGGCTTCTTCTGTTTGTTCCTTCGTCATTCGAGGTGCTGTAGCGATTACTTCCTGGTTTGCCGGATTGATTACGTTTACTGTATTTTCAGCTTCTACCCACTCACCATTTATATAACTTTTTAAGTATAATACGTCAGTTGCTGTTGTTGTCATCTATCATCCCGCCTTATAGTTTAATAGTTAAATTAGAAGATTTTGCCCGTGAGCAACATGCTAAAATAGTTTTTCGCTGCTTTTTATTTTCTTCGGATAAGAAGTGGTCACGGTGTTCCACATCTCCTTCTACAACATCGATTTCACAGCTGCCGCAGCCACCGATTTTGCATGCATGTGGTGCATTAATCCCTTCGCGCAGCAGTGCTTCCAATAATGTCTCATTTTCAGATACTTGAATTTGTTTGCCGCTTTCCGTCAGGGATACGACAAACGGTTCTAGATTAGAGTTATCCAGGCCACTTGAAAATAATTCGAAATGAATAGCACCTTCCGGGTAACCGTATGAGAAAGCTGCATCACGGAATTCTTCCACCATGCTGACAGGTCCACAGAAATAGACATGAGAGCCTACACGGTGTTCCTTCATTAAATCTGTTGTTAAACGATTTGGCTCCGCAACACGTGAAAAATGGAATGTCGTAATATCCGCATATTTTTCTTTAATTTCTTCATAAAAAGCACATTCTTCTGGTGTACGAGCTGCATAATGAAGCTCCACTGTTTGATTAAATTGAATATCTTGCAGCATCGATAAAAACGGTGTAATTCCAATTCCCGATGCATAAAACACATGGTGTTTCGCTTGTACATTTAACGGAAAGTAATTGCGCGGGAATGTTATTTCAAGTTCATCCCCTTCTTTCATCACTTCATGCCAATGCTTTGAGCCTCCACGAGAGTTTGAATCTTTGTTAATCGCAATTTCGTAATAGTCACGGTTACGTGGATCGCTGATTAATGAGTACTCACGTTCATATACTGTATCCCCATCGGCTACGAACGTTTTTAAGTGTGAACCACCTGTAAAGGCAGGCAGCTTTTCATCTTCCGTAGGCACGAAACGAAAACGTTTAATAGAAGACGTCTCTTGTACAATACGATCGATTCTTACAGGAATATTGCCAGCGATTCTCATTTACTTCACTCCTTCTGCTTCTGGTAGAAATGGATAACCAATATATCCTTTACGCACTTTTGAATAAAATGGTCCAACTTCCAAGTGTGCACCGCACCCGCATTGGACATGCACGGCTTGTGTGTCGATTTCACTTGCGGCGAAGCATTTCATACAGTAAATATATTTACGCTTTTCACCGATGATTTTTACTTGGAGTTCTTCTTCTGATAAGCCTTCTTCAATGGCTGTTGAGAAAATCGATGCAGCATCGTCCCAATTAGCTGCGATATAAAAACATGTGCCCATCTTTTGCGCTACGATAAAGTCGCGAACATGAGCCGTATCCTTGAATAGCAATGTAGCGGATGGTGTATCGAAGAGCTGTGCTTTTAATTGCTCTGCTTCTTCTTTATTGGCTTCATCGCAAATAATAGCAGCTTTTACGAAATGCGTTTTAGGCGATAATTTTTCTGTTAATGTAATAGATTCAAAAAATAAGACCGGGCTATTGTACATACAGCTTATCCCTCCTGAGTTTCTGCAGCTTGTTTCTTTAACTTTTCATCTACAAGGCGTAAATACTCTACTGATTGCGGTAAAAAAGGAGCAATTCCTTTGTATTCCGCCATCGGTTCTGGAATATCCTGCAGTACGCTATACATTAAATCGAACCATTCTTGACGAAGCTGCATATCTTCTAAAGGTAAGAACTGTGTATTTAAAACAAATAAAATGGCATTGCTGCGTGACATGCGATAGAATTTTTGTTCTTCTACACGGAGTCGTACCAATTTACCTGCATTTTCAGGTGTGATAAGGCTTCGCTCCGGTCCCCATACATCCATAGTTTCATAGTTTACATCCCAACGGTCGGCCATTAAGTTCCAGTTAATACGTGTCCATGGCTCACCCGGGTTAATTCCTAATAGGAATCGACGAACTCGATCGATTAAGTTGTCACCATTACGTGATACGAACGGTACTGGTCCATGGATTTCATCAAACGACATGCCCTTATTCCAATGTGCAGAAAATAATGCAGCATATGAAACTTGTGCTATTTCCAGATAGAAATTGTCGTCACGGTTGACCATTAATACAAAATCCTGGTGGAAATGACGCCCTGCAAAATCATATGGCTCATAAGGTAATGTAGACGGATCACCGAATATAAATGTCTGCTCTTCTTTTAGAATGTTGTTTTTAAATGTCCATTCATCCCCATTTTTAATAAGTTCGAAATGTTCAGGATATTTTTCAACTGCCATTTCAAATACCATTTCCAAAAACTCCCACTGCATTTCCATAGTATGCGGGAATGATTGATAACGGACCTCTGGCTGTTCATCCAATAAACGGCGCTTTGCACGCACTTGCAACTCATATTCCGGTGTGATCAATACCAAGTTTGTGTCCTCTAACCTGCGCAAGTCATTGGAATAACGATAGTTATCTGAACGGAATGGGAATGGAAATGTATCCAAGTCTGTTGTTTTAAAATCCAATTCTTGTGTAAACATATAGAACGCCTCCTAAATTGTTGTTTTGGTTTCGATTAAATATTGTTTAAACTCCTCATCTTTCGCTGATACACGATCCACTTCAAATCTGAAAATAAACTTCGCACACACATAGTACATGGCACATGCCAGGAAGAATGTCGGAATACCTGCCGTGATTTTCAAAAACAAGCCATTTGCTTCTAACGTAATCGGGTTGTACATACTCCAGAAGAAGAAATAACTTGCCACTAATGTCACGACTGCTGAAGGGTTAAAGCCAAACCAATAGTTATACTTTCCTTTTGTGTTGTACAAATCACGCATGGAAATGTTTTGCTTTTTCACAAAGAAATAATCGGCTATTAAAATACCACCCAAACTTGCCATTGTGAACGAAATAACGGACATGAAGATATTAAATGCATCATAGAATGTTGAATTTAATAATAAGAAAATGGTCGGCAATAATGTGCATACCGCCAACATCCAAGAGCTTTTCGAGAAAAGTGTTTTAAAGCTGATTGCAAATGAATACATCAAGAACAATGTTGCACCCAAGTTCGCAACTGTTAATAAAATCAACCCAATAATGGCAAACTTGCTGCCCATGATGGCACTCATCCAATCACCTGGATACAAGGAACCTGAAATAAGTGCTGCAAGTGCCCCAACAGCCGCTGCAATAACTACAATCACCCCGTAGCTATAAAAACTTGCTGAATAAGCTGACTTTGATGATTTTGCCAATCGGCTATATTGACCTAAATAAGGGAGCCAAGAAAAGCCTAATGCAACATTAATTTCCAGCGCCGTCATAAAGGATTGTGTATGATTTTCAAATGGCTCTACCGGCATTAACTGATTTAAAGCTGGTATATGGTCTGAAAATACTACCACCACGATTAGCGCAATCAAAAATAACAAAAATGACGGTACCGCAATAATATTGAATTTGCGAATCGCTTCAGGTCCACGAAAGACGATGATAAAGGCAATAAAGAATAAAATAATCGCACAAACAGTAGGACCCGCACTACCCGAAACAATCTCTGGGGCATTTACGACCTTAAAAGCACTAGATAGCGATTCGCCTGCCATGAATAATGCCAAGGCGCTATAACCCAATGACAGCAAATAAAACAAGATAAAAAAGGCTGTGACCCCGTTATATCCTAGCGCACTGCGATAGCCTACAAAGGTATCCACTCCATACTTTGCGAAATAAAAGGCAACTGGAGCGATTAAAAACATCGGAAAAGCATTTCCGAATAACACGGCAATTAAAGAGTCGCCTGTTTCAAGCATTGAGCCTGCATACGCTCCAGATAATAATCCAAAAGCAGATAAGCCAATAACCGTCTGTACAAGCACTAAATCTATAAAGCTCATTTTTCTCTCTTTTTTATGTGTTGGTAAATAAGCAAATGCAATGTCTGCATTTACATTTGACTTTGTTTTTGACATAGCCTCATCTCCCTATGGTGACTTTAAAAACTAAATACAACGATCGTAATAATTGCCATAACAACTGTGACACCGATAAAATCTGTAATTTTAGCTTTGTCATTTTTCTCCAGCAATTCATCTTCGAATGATTCAATTCTCTTCTCCAAATCCTCATACATCGTTTTTACGAATGGTTCCTCTGATAGTAGTTCCTTATCATAGCTCTTTACAGCAGCAACTTTCATAAAATCTCCCCCTTTTCCACCTTTATTTTTAATAATGCAATTTGCGTGCCAATTAAAAAAAATAAGAATTAACTGACTTTTTGATTGAAATTTTATTATATCTATTGCAAATTTGAAATAGCAATTTCATTTTTGAAATTCATTTAGTTTATAGGAGGCATTTCCATGGAACAAGTAGCTATTTTATCTCAAATGTTCGATTTTTCCATTGTGATAAAAGATAATGGGGACATTTTGGAGTTCTTTTCAAGCAATGATACGTACAAAAATAATTTATCTTTACATAACAATATCGCACAGTTTGAAGAAGAAATTTTTAGTAATCCAATTTTCTCCTCACTTGAAGTGAACGATTCAAAGCAAACATTCCTCCAGCATACATGGAATAATCACAGTGTGTTGACATATGTCATTCCATCAAACGGGAACTACATATTTGGCTACAATATAATAGAAAAGCAAGTCGAGGTGAAAACTGACCCGCCAAGTTCCAACAGTGACCTCATCATTAAAAGTCCAGCAATGATTAAAGTAGCTAAACAAATTCAAAAAGCTGCAAATGCAGCTGCGACAACACTCTTACTAGGTGAATCAGGCGTCGGAAAAGAAATGGTGGCACGTGCAATTTATCGGTCAGGTGCTCGAAAAGATCAGCCTTTCGTGGCGATTAACTGTGGTGCAATACCTGAGACTTTAATCGAAAGTGAATTATTTGGTTATACAGCCGGTTCATTTACGGGTGCCCAAAAGTCAGGGAAAATCGGGAAATTTCGCGAGGCAAATAAAGGAGTCGTTTTCCTGGATGAAGTCGGCGAGTTGCCATTATCGATGCAAGTAAAACTTTTACGCGTGCTACAAGAGCGCGTTGTGACACCAATTGGGTCTTCCATAGAATACCCGATCGATGTCCAAGTCATTGCAGCAACAAACAAATCACTTATTAATATGGTCAATGAAGGAACATTTAGGGAAGATTTGTACTATCGCTTAAATATTATCCCAATTACGATTCAACCTTTACGCGAACGTGCCGTTGAAATTCCGGAACTTATCGAACACTTCACCACAATTTTTAACAAAAAATACAATTGTCATCGCCATTTCTCTATTACAGCCATAGATTTTTTAACATTACAAGAGTGGCCAGGCAATGTCCGGGAACTGGAAAATTTCATTGAACGTACAATTATTTTAGCAGATGAGGACATCATCTCCTTACAAACAGCGCGTGATTTCTTGGATGCACCAAGCAGCAATCAAGCACATGAAAAGAACATTATCATTAATAAGCTTATCCCATTACAAGAAGCGCAGGAGTTAATAGAAGAGCAGCTGATTACGATGGCAATGGAAAAGTATAATTCACTAAAACTAGCCGCAAACGTTTTAGGGATAAGCCCGCCAACAATGACGCGGAAATATAAAAGAATAAAAGAGATGAAAGAAGAAGCACAGATGCTCTTTAGTACACGTCATATTTTGGAAAGTGAATTAGATAAGAGGTTGCGTGCTACAGCCGTCGTGACATCGGTCTCAATACCACCGTCAATGCTTGAAGAGGCCATCAAGCATCCAAATAATACGAAATATCTTGACCCGGTATCTGAGCAGCTTACCCAAATCTATACAAAAGAAGAAGGGGTTCAATGGGGGTTTATCTTTATGCGTGATGAAGAAGGCAACATTATTCATCTCACTTCCAGTGAAGGATTTGTTATTCCAGTTGGGGCCACATATATTGGCAGTGATATTATTCTGAAATCCATTGATGATGCTTATAATGGCATTCTGAGTGTGACTCCAATTTATGAAGACGAATACGGTGCATGGAAAACATGCTGCGTACCACTTTATGATTCAGAAGGTAAAGTCATTGCTATCTTAGGATTTGATTATTCAAAGGACTATGTAAATAATGAACTGATCAAATTAAGTGAGTCCTTAAACATTTCACTCTCTTAAACAAGCTTTTAAAAAAGACAAAGTACAAAAGGAGCTCTATGCCTCCCCGTACTTTGTCGACTATCTTGATATTATTCTAGTTTTTCCAGCAATAGATAGGCCCGCTTCTGAGAGCTTGGGATTTTGAGCTGTTCGCGGTATTTGGCAACCGTTCTGCGCGAAATCATGATTCCCTCTTCTTTTAATAAGAGAGCTAGTTGTTGATCGCTATACGGAGAACGTTTATTTTCTTGCGCAATAATTGCTGCAATCCGATCACTGACAGATGAGGTTGTGACATTATTAATGGCTTTTACAAATAAGTCACTCATTGCAAAATTCCCATTTGCTGTATGTAAGTACTTACCTTTTACCGCTCGACTAATTGTCGATTCATGCATATGTAGCGCCTCTGCAACATCTTTTAAGCGCATCGGCTTCAATGCACGTGGTCCTTTTTCAAAAAACGCAGGCTGCTGTTCAATCAAATAATGTGTAATATCGTATAAAGTATTTTTTCGGAAATCTAACCCTTGTACAAGGGTTGTAAAATCACGCATACATGACTTCAGATAGTTTGGCGCATCTGCCCTTAATAGCTTTACATATACATCGTGCAAACGAATACTAGGCACAGCTTTTTGCTCTACCTCTATCGCCCACTGCCCCGCTATACAATATACCGAGACATCCGGCATGACCGTTGCGACTACTTCATCCAAAGAAATTACAGGTATACGCGGCAACTCTTTTATGAAAGCAATCGTTGCCATCACTTCATGTGTTGTCAACTGATAACGTTTTCTTAATGACACAATGTCCATTTTCGCGATATTTTCCATTTCATATGCTACAAAGTCTTTTGCGAAATACGGTACATTCTCGCATTGTTCAATATGCTTCAACAAAAACTCTGTGCTATTTTGACAACCCAGACCAATCGGTTCAAATGATTGAAGTATATGAATAAATCGCTTAGCCTCATCTAAATCCACCTCGAAATGCTGTGCGACCTCACCTGCGTCCGTAGTCAAAAATAAACGCTCATCTAATGAATGAATTAAGTAGGTTAACACTGTTCGTTCAAAAGCTGTTGCATTTAAAGGAATTTGCTCCATAAGATAATCGGCTACTGTCTGTTTCATGGCAATGGAGCTATAGTCAGCTTCAATGCTCCCCTTTTGCATTTTTGTAGTTGACCATGCCTCTTCATGATGATCCATCAAATCTATTAAAGGATTCTCTAAAGCTTTTTGTTCGACAAGTTCTTTCAATTCAAAATTTGTTAACTGTAAAATACTCAAATGTTGAATCATTTGTGCAGTTAACTGTTGCGACATGACTGCCTGCATCCCCAGCTGCATATTCATATCCCCACCCCATTTATTTGAAAATTGTAAAATCTTTAAGAAAATATACATTATTTTTTCAACTCACGTCAAATAGCGAAAGTAACGTGAATTTGTCTTTTGATAATAATAGTTGACAATATAAAAATGGTAGAAATATGGAGTTGGCGCACTTTTTGCATGTACTTCAAAATCACTTCGCCGATAAAAAACTATGCAAGAAAAAAATTTTTTCTTAGCCAGAAACTAGCCAACAAGAAAATAGAAATATAGAGTTTTTATTAGATATTTTTTACTTAAAAATAATTTTTCCATTAGAGGATTATTGACGGGAATAGTGTAGGCTTTCTAACATTTTTGTGTGAGTTTAAATGTTTATTAAAAACAATTTTTGTAGGTGAGTTTAGTTTCAGGTTAGAATTTATAGCCAAACTAAGACCATGTTAGAAGAGTTCTGAAAATTAATATTCTAGTAAATAACGGAGTAATACTATCACAAGCGTTGAATTGGTAATATCTCTTTCACAACCGGCCAAAAGCTGGCTATGAAAGATACTGATACTGAAAGGAAAAGGACTATTAAGGAATCATATATTCTAAACGATGATGGAGGAGGTAGTCATAGAGTGAAACAAATTGAGGAAAATAAAGTCAGAATCCAAGAAATGCTACGGCTTTATTTTTAAGAGTTGAATTAGTCTAATATTGTAAAATTAATAAAATTAAAGGGATACGACTAGCACAAATGAAGCTAGTCGTATCCCTGGTTTAGAAAGTATTAAAACGAATAATCTTTTGTAATTTAGTAGCACCAAACCTAAACTCTATTATCTATCTTATTATTAATCAACTTTATAATCATTCTCAATTAAATCCCAAGTGGTAACCATTAAGTTACCATTAGTTTAACACAGAAAAATGAATTTTCTAAAAATTGACTAAATTAAAAAAGATAGTAATCAAGTACATATTTTTGCCATCGAGTCTACAGCAATACTTTTCACCATCAAATACACCAAAGAAAAAAGAGAGCCAAAACAGCTCTCTTTCAATCAAATATTTAGTCTAATTTAAAAATTTTCCCTGGGTTTAAAATAGAATTAGGATCTAGTACTTGTTTAATAGACTTCATAACATCTAATGCTTTTCCATGCTGTTCCTGTTGGTACTTCATTTTCCCTAGCCCTACCCCATGCTCTCCAGTACAAGTTCCCCCGACCGATAAAGCAAATTTCACGATTTGTTCGTTTACATAATCTACTTTTTCTACTTCCTCTAAATTATTTGGATCTAAAACCATACCAGCATGGAAGTTGCCGTCTCCAATATGTCCTATGATACTGCCATTTAGTCCATTTTCTTCAATACACTTACGGCTAAATTCAATGGCCTCTACCAAAGCGGATAATGGCACACAAACGTCCGTATTCAACACTTTCTTCCCGGGATTCGCATGTTTCAAAATATATAAGTGATTATGCCTTACTTCCCAAAGTTTCTTTCTTCCAATCGAATCTGTTTCGATATCAAATTGATAGCAGCCAAAGCCAGTAAATAATTCTTTTGTGACTTCCAGATCGCCATCAACATTCCCCTTGGAACCATGAAATTCCAAAAATAACGTCGTATCTTCTGTATAATTTGTTCCTGCACTCTTATTCATATCTTTAATGGTAATTGCTTCAACCAGTTCCATTCTTGCAATTGGAACCCCAACTTGAAGTAGGGAAGTTGCAGCTTGAACTGCATTTTTCAAGGAGGAAAAAACCGCTCGTCCTGCAACAGTGACTTCCGGGATTCCATATACCTGCAATGTGAGCTCAGTGAAAGCACCTAAAGTCCCTTCCGATCCTACGAAAAGCTCCGTCAATCGATAGCCGGATGAGGATTTTTTCGCTTTACTGCCCGTATGAATGACACTCCCGTCAGCTAGTACAACTTCCAGGTCACGAACATTATCCTTCATGGCACCATATCGAACAGTTGTCGTCCCGCTCGCATTTGTCGATGCCATTCCCCCTAAAGTAGCATCTGCTCCTGGGTCAACAGGGAAAAACAATCCATGCTTTCCTAATTCAGCGTTTAACTGGAGCCTTGTGATACCAGGTTGTACGACGACCAATAAATCTCTTGGATTGATATCTAAGATTTTGTTCATTTCTTGAAAATCAATCATAATACCTCCACAGATTGGAATCGTTTGACCTTCCAATCCTGAGCCAACACCAAAGGGCACCACGGGAATTTTATGTTCATTAGCAAAGCGTAAAATTTCAACTACCTCTTCTTTCGCTTGAGGAAACACGACCACATCCGGAAGACTAGATGGATGAAGGGATTCATCTTGGCTATGATTTAGCAGAACTGTCTCATTCGTGGTAATTCGATTCTCCGGTAAGATTTCTTTTAATCTTTCTACCAGGTTCATAGATTTTAAGTTACCTTTTACTTGATTCATTTATATCCTCCTACTAATTTAGATTCCGTCGCTCCGAAAACTATGGTTGATTGATGACTTTACAAAAAGTGACGTCCAAACAATTAAATTGTTCGGACGCCTCCCTATTACTGTGGCCCATTATACAAACCACTCGTGTTCAAACAAGATGATTAAATTTCAGATGGAAGTGTTACCTTCGCAATGCCAAGCCCTTTGGCACCTAATTCAGATGTTGTGGCCTCCGGATAGTAACGCTCGATCATCTGCATGCCGATTGCTGCTCGTCTAACACGTTCTTTCACCAGGTTGACGTTTAAATCTTCCAGATGCTGACCTGCAGGGTAGACATCTATATGATTACGAAGACCAAATTTAATATAAACTGGTGCAAGCACACGAATAATTTCTGGAATTTCATAGTAACGAAGGAATCCACCTAAGTTATCTGGCACTTCTACATAGAGATCGATTGGAATATCGATTGATTGGCGAATCGCAGCCAATTTTGATAGTGTAAGTGCAGTCGGAACGTTATAAGTATCCGCACCTAAGTCTTGCATAATCTTAATCGAGACAGGGTTTGCAGCCCCCATTTGAACCGACGCTTTTACCACAAAATCTTCTGGAAGTTGACCGGCTTTTTTCATTTCTTTCGTCAGATAAAGAAGCCCCTCATCCGCTACAAGTGCTCCACGAAGACCAAGCTTTGCCCCTCGTTTTAAATCTTCCATTGCATAGACAAGTTGGTCAGCGCCTTCGTGACGGTTTCCTATAAATTTCCCACCTGAAGTGAAGTTTTGTGCACTAATGTCCCAAGTTCCACGGGGACCAACAAATAAGCTTAACTCAATACCTCGTTCAGCAGTCAACTCGCACATTTCACGGATTTCATCATCCGTTTGCAACATAATGCCACTGCCTTGGGAAATTCTATGAACCTGGATGCCCAGACGGTCGAGTTCGGCTAACGTCTCCTTTAATGCTACAGGTCCTTCGGTGCTTGGAAGTTCAATCCGGTATTGTGCACCATCCGGAAAACGTTTAGTAGAAGTTGGCAGGTCTTTTAAGTCAGTCGACGGAAATCCTAAGCTTTCAAGAAAATTATGCGTTTCTTTCATCTAAATCCCACTTTCCCATCAAATTTTTCTACAGCTCCTTCTTAAATTAGCCCTTAATAAAGATTGTTTTGATTTCTGTATAAAACTCCTGAGCTGCTTCACCCTGTTCACGTGAACCTGAACTCGAGCCTTTCATACCACCGAATGGGGCCTGAAGTTCCACACCTGCACTTTCTGCATTTACTCTAACTAATCCAGCCTCAATTTCGTCCGAGAACTTGAGGAATGAAGCAATATTAGAAGTAAAGATGGATGCGCTAAGACCGTATTTTGTATCATTTGCAGCTTGAATAGCCTCATGAATATCCGCCACTTTGATAAGTGCGATGACCGGGCCGAAAATTTCCTCTTGGGCAATCCGCATATCCAGCTTGACGTTTTCAAAAATCGCCGGCGTAATGTAGAATCCATTATCATACTCTTCGCCGTGAAGAACTTCTCCCCCTGAAATGAGCTGTGCACCTTCTTCTTTACCAATTTCGATATAGCTCTTAACAGTATTAAATTGACTCTCACTTGCACACGGTCCCATCCAAATTCCATCATTCAATCCGTTACCGACTGTGATTTTTTCAGTTTCCTGAACGAGCTTTTCCTTGAATGTCTCATAGATATCGGCTTCAACGATAACCTTGCTTGTTGCTGTGCACTTTTGACCAGTAGAGCGGAATGCCCCACTGATGACAGCTTCGACTGACTTATCGAGATCTGCATCTTTTGCAACGATGACTGGGTTTTTCCCTCCCATTTCAACTTGCGACTTGATGCCTCGTTCGGCAGTCGATTTTAAAACGCCTTTACCTACTGTTTCAGAGCCTGTAAATGTAATCGCATTCACTTGAGGATGATCAATGATACCTTGCCCAATGATTGATCCAGATCCGGTGATAAAGTTCAAAACACCTTCAGGTAAACCGGCTTCACTAAAGCACTCAATAACCTTCGCAGCTGTAACTGCCGCTTCTGTTGCGGGCTTGAAGATAACTGTATTTCCGTAAACAAGAGCAGGTGCCAGTTTCCAAATCGGAATTGCGACCGGGAAGTTCCAAGGCGTTACGATGCCAACCACACCGACTGGTACGCGTTTGGTAATCATGAGTGCCTCACTATCAGAAGAAGGGATGACATCTCCATTTTTTCTCATACCTTCGCCTGCGTAGTAGCGAAGTATCGCTACTCCACGAGCTGTCTCCCCTTTTGCCTCAGGAAGTGTCTTACCCATTTCACGAGTCATTGTTTCTGCGATATCATCAATTCTTGATTCAAGAATGTTTGCAACTTTGAAGAGGAATTGGCCTCTTGCATGTTGTCCGATTTTTCGCCAATTTACTTGTGCCTTGTGGGCTGCTTGAACCGCCTTTTCGATGTCTTCTTGTGTTGAATTTTGAACCCTACCTACCACTTCGTTCTTATTCATCGGACTGATGCTGTCTAATAATTTTGTAGAGCTAGACTCCACCCACTCGTTATTAATATAGTTCTTGAATGTTGCTACTTTAGAAGTAATTGAAACCATTTTTACATCCTCCTTTGTTTTTCTTATATTTGGCCTTTTCCTGATTTATGCTTTCTGGTATTCTAGCTAATTTAAATAACCTGGATACCAAGTTCGAAATCTCGTCTTTGGCCACTTCAAATTTCACATTCCAACTGTTTACTGGCATCGAAAAACTACTCCGGCAATGATCTAATGTTCAAAGTACAACATAGTGAAAAACCCAGGGCCGAATTCTTTGTTCGCTCTTTCAATAGCTGGAACTCAAAATTTTTCACTCGGTAATAACTGCTACTCAATATACGGTTCAATATACGGAACTTAGTTTAACTAATTAAACCGTAAATTTAATGTATCAAGTATTGGTAACGATTTCAATACACTTTTTAAAAAATTCAGAATACTATTCGCATTGGAAAATCTCTACATAATTTTTGTGGATAGGAGTCCATCTTTCTCAAATCGATTCAAAATGGCAGCTTTTTTTTGGATTGAAATAATGTTTCATTTCGGCTAAATTGGACGCGCAATTGGTCCAACCACTTCCTGTAAAGCATTAGATTATCAAGGATTACTGTAGTCTCGAGCTTATTTGTCCTTCAAATCCTTTTACCTTTTTGATCTCGCGTCTTCATACCAACAGAGCCAAAAATATCGTAATTATTATCCCAATATACATTATTTAACAATAATTTTTAGAAAATTAAGAATTTTATTGATTTGGATATTTGTGTAATGTTATATTTTTCTTAAGTTCACTATATTGCCATTGGTTCATTATATTGAACGGATAAGGGGGATGTTGGATGAATACTATTTATAACTTTTATATGCCTACGAGGATCGTTTTCGGGCAAAATTCACTTGATGAGCTAAGTCGAATACTTGGTTTATATAGTGAAAGGAACTTTTTGATTGTTACAGATAAAGGGATTATTGCAGCGGGGATACTTAAAAAGATTACCGACATATTTGACTTAAAGGGATTGGGCTATCAAGTCTTTTCTGAGGTGGAGCCTAATCCGAAATCTGCGACCATTAAAAAAGGGGTAGACTTTGCTACTGCTAACAAAATCGATTTCATCATTGCTGTTGGTGGAGGAAGTAGTATAGACACTGCAAAAGCTATCGCAATAATGTTGCGTAATCCGGGTGATATTTTGGATTACGAGGGAGTTGGAAAAATTCCTAATCCACCTGTCGAAACGATTGCGATACCGACAACTGCCGGTACAGGTAGCGAAGTAACAGCTTCCACAATTGTTACTGACGAAGCCTCCTTATTTAAAGCAGCTGTCATAAGCGAGAAGATTTTCCCGACATATGCAATTGTGGATCCAATGCTAACGTTAGAATGTCCAAAATCGATTACCAGTTCAACAGGGATAGATGCATTAACACATGCGATTGAATCTTATTTATCCAAGCAAAATAATGGCGTCGTATCTGAGATGGCATTAAATGCTATCAAATTAATAAATGACAACATCTTAAATGCCTATATACGTGGAAACGATTTAGAAAGTCGCACGAATTTATTAGAGGCGTCTATGTTGGCTGGTCTGTGCTTTTCCCAAACGCGATTAGGAAACGTGCATGCAATTTCTCAATCTTTCGGAGGAATTTTTGATATACCACATGGCTTTGCCAATGCAGTTTTGTTACCTTACGTTTTAGAGTTCAACTTATTAGCTGCAGTAGATAAATATTGCGACATTGCTAAGGCAATGAATGTATATGATGAACAATTATCAAAAAATGAAAACGCATACAAGGTAATTGAACGTATCGTCGAGTTAAATACACAATTGGAGATTCCTAAGACGACGAAAGAATTAGGCGTTAAGTTGGATTCGATTGAAACTCTTATTAAAGATTCTTTACGAAGTGGAAATATCAAAGTAAATCCAAGGATTACAAGTGCCGCGGATGTTAAAAAGATTATTGAAGATTCATATTATGGAAATTTGAAATTAATGGAGGTTAGCAAATGAGAATATTTAAATTTTTATTATTGACTTTAACAATGGTTATTCTTGCCGCATGTGGTGATGACGCTTCAGATACTAGTATCACTACTAGTGCTAGTGGAGATGAGAAAGTTTATACATTAAAGGTAGCGCATTCATCAGCTGCAACTGATGATCGTTTAGAAAATTCACTGCAGGAATTTAAAAAGTCGATAGAAGAAAGAACGGATGGTCGCATTATGATTGAGACTTATCCTAATAGCCAATTAGGTGCTGAAAGAGAAACGCTAGAAGGTGTACAAAATGGTTCAATTGAAATGGCGGTAATTTCGACTGGTCCATTTTCAGGATTTTCGCAATCTATGATGCTATTAGATTTACCCTATTTATTTAAAAATGGTGAAGAAGCATTTGGCGTGTTAGATGGTGAATTTGGCGATAAGTTATTTGAAAACTTATTGGCAGACACGGGTATGCGTGGACTTGCTTGGGGTGAAAATGGTGTCCGTCATATGGCGAATAATATCAAAAAAATCGAGACACCAGCGGACGTAGAAGGGTTGAAGATTCGTACACAGGAAAACCAGGCACATATGGATATGATTAAAGCATTTGGTGGTGGCCCTACCCCTATCGCATTCAATGAATTATACAGTAGTCTTCAACAAGGAGTAATTGATGGGTACGAAAATCCATTTTCTCTAATTGTGGGGATGAAGTTCTATGAGGTAACAAAATATCTTACATTAACAAGTCATGTATACGGAGTTTACGGGTTTGTTATCAATGATGACGTATATACTTCTCTGCCAGCAGATTTACAACAGATTTTAGAAGAAGAAGCTGATAAATGGGCAGTGAGCGAACGTGAAATGAACCAAGAGCAAGAAGAAAAAGGAAGAAAGGTTATGGAAGAATATGGTGTTGAAATCACAGAACTTACAGATGAACAATACAATGCTTTCCGTGATCTAGCTATGCCTGTAGTAGAAAGCTATCGTGATGTTGTTGGTGCTGACATCTATGATTTATTAATGGAGAAGTTAGAGGCAACTAAATAATTATCTAAACAATTAAAACCTACCAAGCCATCTTGGTAGGTTTTAAGAAAGGTGTTGATAGAATGTTGAAGAAAATGGATAAAATAATGGACTTCTTAGAAGAAAATTTTGTTTTTATCACGCTCTTATCTATGTTATTGCTTGTATTTGCTAACTTTATATTCCGTTATTTGTTTGGCTCACCAATTACCTGGGGTGAAGAGGCTTCAAGATATTTAATGATCTGGGCTACATTTATTGCGGCTAGTCTAGGGGTAAAAAGAGGTGCACATATTACTTTAGATATTTTAGTTGTGTATTTACCGGAGAAAGCTAATCGAATTTTAAGAGGGATAAGTTATATTTTATCGATGATTTACTGTGTAATTCTAATTGTGATTGGTATTCCGTTTATCAATAGTCTAATAGAAAAAGGACAACTATCTCCAGCTTTACACATGCCAATGCATCTTGTGTATCTGGCTGTCTTAGTTGGAACCATCTTTATGTTAGTTCGGTATGTCTTGCTGTTTATATCTGACATTATTAAGTCAGAACAAGTTGAAAAACCAGAGATTTTTGTAGATTAGGAGGGAGCATATGATTACGATATTAATTGTCGTCCTACTAGTATTACTTATTTTAAATGTTCCTTTAGCGATTGGTGTAGCTTTTGCATCCATGATTGCATTATTGAACTCTGATTTATCGGAGTTCGTTGCGATTCAACGGATGATCACGGGATTAGATTCATTCCCATTAATGTCTATTCCACTATTTATGCTTGCTGGTAAAATTATGGAAAAGGGTGGAATTTCAAAAAGGTTAGTTGATTTTGCTGGAAGCATTGTAGGCTCTGTTACGGGTGGATTTGCCATTATTGCTGTAATAGCTAGTATGTTCTTTGCCGCTATATCCGGATCTGCTCCAGCGACAGTTGTTGCAATTGGTTCGATTATTGTTCCTGCAATGATTAAAGAAGGTTATGATAAAAAATTCGCATTAGCTTTAATTGCCTCAGCCGGAACGATAGGAATTATTATTCCACCGAGTATTCCATTTATCACCTATGGTATTTCTGCCAATACCAGTGTAGGGGATTTATTTGTCGCAGGGGTTTTACCTGGCATTTTAATGGGTTTAGCATTAATTATCTATGCTTATATCATTTCGAAAAAACGTAATTATAAAGGCTTAGAAAAATCATCTTGGGCTAATTTCTGGAAACATTTTAAAAAGTCAATTTTGGGATTATTAATGCCTATCATTATTTTGGGTGGTATTTATTCGGGATACTTTACACCAACTGAATCGGGTGCAGTGGCATCAGTATACGGTTTAGTAGTAGCGTTATTTATTTATCGGACTATGAAATTGAAAGATTTAAAAACTACATTTGTAGAAGCTGGCGTCTTATCAGCAATGGTACTATTTATTATTGCTGCAGCAAACTTAATGAGTTGGGTCATTACAGTAGAACAAATTCCTACAAAACTAGCAGAAGTATTAATGGAAATTACAAGTAGCCCAGCAATGTTTATCGTTATGATTATGTTGATTTTCTTTGTAGTGGGTATGTTTGTTGAAATTAATGCAGCTATTATTTTGATTGTCCCAATTCTATTACCAATTTTAAGTATGTACGAAATTAATTTAGTGTATTTCGGTGTTCTGATGATTGTAAATTTAGCAATTGGTTTACTAACACCTCCGCTTGGGGTAAATTTATTTGTAGCAAAATCATTAGATACAATCCGATTTGATGAGCTTGTAAAGGCTGTCATACCATTTATATGTTTAATGATCGTGGTGCTAGCTTTATTAGTTATTTTCCCTCAAATTTCATTAGTTCTATTAGGTGGTTAATATATTGAAAAATGAATATCTGGTTCCAGCAGCAGTTAAAATCGACAGAATACTCAAATTGGTTGTAGAACATAAAGGATCCTTGCGATTGATCGATATTTCAAGGGAATTAGGGATCAGCAAGAGTTCGTGTTCTCTCCTTCTACGTACATTAGAACAATTAAATTGGTTAATAAAAGATAACCAGGATGAATACAAGTTAGGTCCAGTTCTAGGTCATATTGGTCATCATTACTTTAAGGATTTAGAAATAATTGACCTGTTTAATGGTGAAGCGAAAAAATCATTGGAAATTATCGATGAGCATATTCAACTGGGGATTTTACAAGAAAATCAAGTGATGTATTTAGCAAAAATCAAAGGGTCATCAACCATAGATTTAGTAACGCATCCAGGATCATTATACCCTTCTCATAGTACATCAGTTGGTAAAGTTCAGTTAATTGATAAAAGCTACGATGAGTTAGAAAAATTGTTTCCGAATGGATTACAATCAGTCACCCCCCATACGATCACAAATTTAGATGAGCTGTTTAAAAATTTACAAAATGCAAAAATTCATGGCTATATAGAAGAACATCAAGAATCGGCCATAGGATTTCACTGTGTAGCCTGCCCTATTTATAACGCCGATGGGAAAATTATTGCCGGTGTGAGTACCGCAATGATCACGGAAAAATGGGAACGTAAGCATGAAATTGCACGTGAGGAAATTCTAAAGCTAAGTCGACGAATATCCTATCTAAACGGGTACGAAATTAAAAAAATTGAGTGATAAAGTTTAAGGGAAAAACTTGCAGTACCACTTCAAAGGATTGTGATGGTTGTTTAGGCATTTCGAAATTAGAAATCCCTAAAAAAAGTCTAATTGATAACAAAATAAGTAATATAGATAAACTGATTATTCATCTTAACCTCGGTTTATCTATATTTTTTTGATGTGAAAGTCATTGATAATATGGGCAGTATAGATAACTTAGACAATTTACATAGTTTTATTTATAGCTATACTGAAAGAGATATGAAGGATATAAAAAGAGACTTTTCTTAATAAGTCTTCATTGGAGGTAATAAAATGAATGATAAGATTTTTCAAATTAGTGGTGGAATTGAAACCGACCTATTCAAAGACGAATCCGAATTCAATGCAGCCTTTATGGATTGGGTTAAATCAATCGATGGTACATTCGTTGGGGTTGTTGCAGAACATGAAGTTGAAGATGATGATGAGGATGAGTATCCATCCTATTCATTCCGGGTGAACGTCAAAAAATAAGTGCATAGAAGCAAGGATAGACGAACAGGAATTACACCTGCCTTCATCTATCCTTTCTGTACAGCATGTTGATCTTTTATAGAATAAAATGATGATCTAATATATATTTACCTCGTCCGACAATTTTAAATCTCACTTTTGAAGCACCTTCTAAACTAACCTTAATCTTCGGATTTCCAAGTAACTTCTTATTCGTCCACAATCACTTTTTTGTTGCTACGATAGGTAAAATAGTAAAAGAGAAGACCTAATAGTAAGACTGTGAATAAAGCAATTAATATATTCGAAAGCAGTACATACAACATTTCACCTACAATAATACTCCCAAGAAAATATAAATAGCCGAACTTCGGCATGCTCATGCGTGAAAATAAAAAGAATAGAAACAGAGGGAATACTGCAACATACACAATGCCAAAATAAATGACTAAATCTAGCAGACGGATAGAATGGTTCACTAATATACCTATAAATATTGTGACAGCAAATAAAATATTTAACATCTTAGTATTTGAAGTCTTTACGGTTTCTAATGATCTAATACTAAAAGTTAAAGGTAAAAAAATAGATGCTACACAAAACGTAGCAAATAAATAGCTTAGCGGCAGAGAATGTTCAACGTACAAATAGGATAACAAAAGAATTTCATAATTTTCAAACGGACCTTTGTAAATAGCGATTAATAAAATAGCAGTAAATGAAAAACCGATTAATATTTTTAGAGCGCCTGTTGTCCACAATACTTGGCTTCTTTTTTGTTTTTTCGTAATAGATAGTGCATGCCAAGTCGGTAAATCACAGAAAATATGTGCAACGGCAATGATAAATAACGCAATATAAAACGGCGTATAACTGCTGTCTTTAAAATACAGTAAATACGGATGAAACAGCCTGATACCATTATAGATTTCTTTTGATCCATTAAGGATAAAATAATAGATCGGGATTATCGTCAATGTGACAAATAATAAAATTGTGTATAGTAAAGCCATTGTTTGTGTGGTTTTGTTCAAAATTACAACATAGATAAATGCCATACACACGATTGAAACTGTTAGCCATATAACACTACTATTACCAAATACGATTTTATAAAACTCTGAAAGTACGACCGTTTGCACAAGCCATAATTCCAACTGTACAAAATAGCCTATCAACTGAACAAACCTCTGATTCATTGCCCCATTAATTCGTTGAAAGCGGTACGTAAAATAATTATCTGTAACATTTTCTCGATTCACCCTCTTCATAAAAAAAGAGAGAATGATGAACCCGACACCATAAGCACTACTTAATATAATGGAAAATAAAATACCAAATTTAACTAATGATTGTTCAGAAGAAAATAAGGCATTTCCTGTTACCCAACGCGCTAACAAGTAGATTGTACCAACTGCCGTACCAGCATAAATGACATTTCTTTTAGCTTTCATGGAGTGTGCCTTCACGAAATTTCACCTTATACTCTCTCGGTGTCAAACCAAACTTTTTCTTAAATGCTACACTTAAATAATGTTGACTGTTAAAACCACATTTTTCAGCTATATCAGAGATGCTTTGATCCTGTTCTTTCACTAAAAGTTTCGTTACTTTTTCTAGGCGATATTGATTCAAATATTCATTCAAGCCAATTTTTTGCGATTCTAAAAATTTGCGACTTAAATAACTTGGGTTCATAAAAATTTCTTTGGCAATTTCATTAACTGTTAACTTTTCGCTATATCTTTCGTGAATAATATTTAAGGCAAGTTGAATCGTTGAATCCTTAGAATTCCAAGGCTTATATTGATCGATAACTTGGATTAAATCTTCTTCAATAATGGGCTTTGTTAAATAATCCGCTACTCCAATACGAATCGCCTGCTGCGCAAACTCAAAGCTTTGAAATGCTGTTACCATAACGATTTGTAATTTATATAATGCTTTTAATTCTTTTGCTAATTCAAGACCGGACTTCCCCGGCATGTGGATGTCTAAGAAAACCAACTCTATCTTTTGTTGTTTTGAGATTTGTAATGCTTGCGAGGCATCATATGCCTTCCAAATTGTCCAATTTGGAAAATGTGGTGCTATCAAATATTCTAATTGCTCTACTTCTAAATGCTCATCATCGATTAGTAAAATATTCATCTTACACCTCTACTTCGTATGTATCCGGAATAATTATCTGTATACTATAATAGTTTTCCGTATCGTCAATTTGTAAACTATAGTGCTCCTTACCGTATAGGTGTTCCAAACGTGAAGAAATATTTTGTAAGCCATGGCCAGTTTTTTCAACTGTCGACTCAAATCTTTCGAGTTGCTTCGAGTTTTTTACAAAAATAAACAATTCATTCGTTAGCTTTTTGATCGCTATTTCTAGCTTATGCTTCCCTGGATTTATTTCAAATTCATGCTTATAAGCGTTTTCAATAAGTGTTTGAATGACAAACGGAGGGATAAGCAGCTCTACTACTTCCTCATCAATATCCATGTCTATTAGTACACGATCTCTAAAACGGAAATTTTGTATCTTAAAATAATGATTTACAAGCGCTAACTCCGTTTTAACTGGCGATACAACCTGTTGCTCGTTAAAATGAACTTTCATGAATTGGGACAAGCTTTCCAATGCTAATATTAAGTCCTTTTTTCTATCTAATCGAGCTAAACTAAGTATCGTGTTCAACGTATTAAAGAAGAAATGGGGCTTAATCTGCTGGTTTAAATTATTGTAACTGAGTGAATGCAGATCCTTTTCTAGCTCTAGAGCCCTTTTCTCTTCCTTTAAATCATCAATCTGCTTTTCAAAAATCGAAATAAACCCCAATAACATTGCTGCTATAATTGGGGCTAATACACAAATAAATATGAAAATATTGAATGTATCAAGCCGAAACATACACATATACTCCTAATATAGATCTGTTTTAATTAAACTAGACTTTCCCAATGATGACAAGAAACTTCTTGACCATTTTGAACATTTCGTAAATTTGGCTCTTCGTTCTTACATTGCTCTGTTGCAAACTTGCATCTCGTATGGAAGCGGCACCCACTTGGAGGGGAAATTGGCGAAGGAACATCCCCCTTCAAAATGATTCTTTCTTGGCGGTTTACCTTTTCGAATGTTGGAATCGCTGAAAATAAAGCCTTCGTATACGGGTGCTTCGGCGAATCAAATAATAAATTTTTCGGTGCTATTTCTACAATCTTACCTAAATACATAACAATTACACGATCCGAAATATGACGGACTACACTTAAATCATGGGAAATAAATAAAAGCGTTAGCCCGAGCTCTCTTTGTAACTTTTTCAGTAAGTTTAAAATTTGCGCCTGAATCGATACATCCAACGCAGATACAGATTCATCACAAATAATGATTTTTGGGTTTACTGAAAGTGCTCTCGCAATGCCAATTCGCTGTCTTTGCCCACCAGAAAATTCATGCGGATAGCGCTCTAAATATTCTGGTCTTAACCCTACTAACTGCATGAGTTCTATCATTCTCGCGTCCTGTAATTCTTTCGGAACGACTTTTTGAATCGTCATGGCCTCTGCTAGCATTTGACGAATCGTTCTTCTTGGATTTAGTGAGGCAAAAGGATCCTGAAAAATGATTTGGATATCCTTTCTCGCTAAATTTAATTCTGCTTTTGTTTTTATTAATAAGTCTTCCCCAAATAGCTTAATCGCGCCACTTGTTGGTTCATCCAAGCGTAAAATAGAGCGTCCCGTTGTTGATTTACCGCAACCGGATTCCCCCACTATACTTAATGTTTCACCTTCAAATAAGTCAAAAGAAATATCATCCACGGCTTTAACGACTTGTTTCTCTCCAAATAATCGATCACGTTTTAGTTTGAAATATTGCTTTAAATTTTTCACTTCTAAAATAGGCTGTTTTACCTCATTCATACGCCCACACCTACCCATTCATTTGTATATTTAAAGCATCGTACAGACTTTCCCTCTCCCATCTGTACAAACTCTGGCTGCTTTTCTTTGCATATGTCAGTTGCAAATTGGCAACGCTCTGCGAATCTACAGCCTACTGGGTAGTGATATGGACTCGGCACTGAGCCTTCGATTGTAGCTAATTCCTCCTGCTCAGCATAAAGCTTTGGAATGGAATTGATTAGCCCCTCTGTATAAGGATGTAATGGTTGCTCGAAAATACTATCTGCTGAGCCTTCCTCAATAATTTGTCCAGCGTACATCACCGCTACTTTGTCACATACTTCCGCTACAACACCTAAATCATGCGTAATAAAAATGATGCTCATGCCCATTTGTTTTTGTAGATCTCTTAGTATTTCCAAAATTTGTGCTTGAATCGTTACATCCAGTGCTGTAGTTGGCTCATCCGCAATGAGGACATCCGGATTACATGCTAATGCCATCGCAATCATGACACGCTGGCGCATCCCTCCACTCAATTGATACGGCTCCTGTTTTGCTCTTTTTTCAGGTGCTGGTATCCCGACAAGCTTTAGCATTTCCACTGCTCTTGCCCAAGCTTGCTTTCTTGTTAATTTTTGATGAAGTCGAAGCGACTCTGCAATTTGTTCGCCAACAGAAATGACGGGATTTAAGCTTGTCATCGGCTCTTGGAAAATCATTGAGATCTTATTGCCACGAACTTGTCTTAGCTGTTCATTACTCATTTTGTTAATATCTTCATTGTTTAATAAAACTTCGCCCTCTACAATTTTCCCAGGAGGTGTCGGAATTAGCTTTAGTATAGACAATGATGTCATCGATTTGCCGCAGCCAGATTCCCCTACGATGCCTAAGGTTTCGCCCTTGTTCAAATAGAAGGACACGCCATCTACAGCTTTTGCAACGCCTTCATCTGTAAAGAAGTGTGTTTTTAAATTTTTCACTTCTAATACTGGTGTCTGATTTGTCATTATTTATGACCTCCTAATTTAAATCAATTCGTTTATTGAACACTTTGTATAAAATATCTACTAAAAGGTTGACGAATACGAAAATGATCGAAGCTACAAGAACCCCACCTTGTACCATTGGCAAATCACGTGTGCGAATCGCATCTACAATCATTCGTCCTAATCCATTCACAGCAAATACAGATTCTATTAATACCGTACCGCCTAGTAAACTACCAAACTGAAGACCAACTACTGTAATGACTGGAATCAATGCATTTCTTAAGGCATGCTTGAAAATAATAATGTAGCCCTTTAATCCTTTTGCTTTTGCAGTACGAATAAAGTCTTGATTTATGACTTCCAACATACTTGAGCGTGTCATACGTGCAACAATCGCAGCACCACCAGCCCCAAGCGTTATGGCTGGTAGAATAATATGTTTCGGACTTTCCCAGCCGGCAACAGGAAGCCAACCCAAATCAACTGAAAATGTATACATTAATAAAATCCCTAAAAAGAAACTTGGTAAAGAAATTCCCAGTAAAGCGATAATTGTTACCCCGAAATCCATCCAAGAATACGGCTTAATGGCGGATACAATCCCTGCCCCTAGTCCCAATACAATCGTAATTAAAATACTGTATGTCGCAAGCTCAATTGTAATCGGTAAGCGCACAAGTATTTCATCCAGAACTGGACTTCCATTTTTTAATGAAGTGCCCATATCTCCTTGAACGAGTCCTTTAATATACTCCCAATATTGAATATGCAAGGGTTGATTTAAGCCTAAATTTTCACGTAGTTCTTCAATCGTTTCATGGGATGCCCCTTCTCCTGCCAAAACTACTGCAGAATCCCCAGGTACCATTTGCATGATTAAAAATACAACTAATGTAACGCCAAATATGACAGGGACAATTTGTGCGATTCTCTTAATAATAAAGACTGTCATCTTTTCACCTATCCTTTCATCCGTGGATCCAGGGCATCTCTCAACCCATCACCTAATAAATTCAACCCTAATACTAAAACCGAAATCATTAATCCTGGGAATAATGCAATATGTGGCGCATTAAATAAAAAATCCCGTCCAGTAGAAAGCATAGCACCCCATTCAGGTGATGGTGGCTGAGCACCTAACCCTAAAAATGATAGACCTGCTGCTGATAAAATCGCAGTTGCCAGACGCATAGAAGCCTGGATAATAATAGGAGATAAAATATTCGGTAATATATGTCTTCCTATAATAATGACATCATTTGCCCCTAGAGTTCGTACCGCATCGATATACTCCAGTTTTTTCACTTCCATCGTTGAACCTCGAACAATTCGCGCAAACATCGGAATGGAGAAGAATCCAACAGCTATTGTTACATTGACCAGGCTTGTCCCTAAAGCACTAACAATTGCCAATGCCAGCAAAATACCAGGGAAAGCGAGCATGACATCCATAATACGACTAATAATCGAATCAATAATTCCACCATAATAGCCAGCAATTAAGCCGATTGTGACACCAATAATACAACCAAAAAGAACGGCACAAATCCCAACGCCCATTGTTAAATACGCGCCAGATAAAATTCGGCTTAATATATCTCTTCCTTTATCATCCGTCCCCATCAAGTGGTCCATATTGGGTGCCAATAGCTTATTTGTTAAATCAATTTCAAATGGATCATATGGTGCTAGCCACGGCCCAAAAACGAAAATAACTGCATAAACGATTAAAATGCCTAAGCCAACTAATGCAGCCTTATTCTTTTTTATTTTTCTCCACAGATTTTTCTTCGCTTTTTTTGGTTTAATAGAAGGTGAAACTATTGTCACCGAATTCACGTTACTTTCCATCGAACCCCTCCTACACTTTTATTAGATTGTGTACTCAATGTAAGAAATTAAAAATCTAAAGTAAATACAAAAAAACTTATTTGTCAGAAAATTTAAAATAGTAGTAATAAAAACGAAAATATTACGTTTTCATATTTTATATAATTCAATTAGGTTAACAGACTATCACTTTTGGAGGGAATGATGAAATGAAGAAATTATCTTACTTACTTTCTATCATGATGCTCGTATTCGTGCTGCAAGCATGCTCTACAGCAAATAATGATGAGGCAGCAAAAGAAACGAGCGACACGACAGATACAGCAGAGGAATTAATTATTTTAAGAGCTTCTGATGCAACAAACTTGGATCCACACTTCATCACAGATATTCCATCAGCAAATATTGTTCACGGTAAAGTTTACGAAACATTAATCGCTTTCGATAAAGATCGCAATTTTGTACCTTTATTAGCAAAATCATGGTCTCAAGATGACGATACAACGTGGACATTTGAGTTAAACGAAGGGATCAAATTCCATGACGGAACAGATTTCAATGCTGAGGCGGTAAAAGCTACTTTTGATCGTATATTAGACCCAGCAACAGGTTCACCTCAACAAGACAAGTTAAGTATGATTAAAGAAATAGTCGTAAATGATGAATACTCTGTTTCATTGAAATTAAACTCACCATATGCAGGTTTACTATCAATTTTAGCAAGTAATGAAGGGAGCATTATTAGCCCTAAAGCAATTGCAGAAAAGGCTGATCAATTAAAAACTTCACCAGTTGGTACAGGTCCATTCGTATTTAAAAATTGGACTTCTGGACAATCAATCGAATTAGAAACAAACCAAGATTACTGGGGCGACATTCCTGAGTTCAGTAAATTAACATTCAAGATCGTACCTGAAGATGCAACACGTATTGCTATGGTTGAAAGTGGCGAAGCACACATTTCCGATCAAATACCAGTGACGGACTTAGCTCGAATCGAAAGCTCAGATACGATGTCCTTATTCCGTACGGAAGGTTTAGCAGTCGAATATATCGGTTTCAATGTACAGGATGAATTATTATCAGATGTAAAAGTTCGTAAAGCGATTAGCTATGCAATCGACCGCGAAACGATTATTAGTGGTATCTATGAAAATGTTGGGACATTAGCAAACTCTGCTATGAGCCCAATGGTGATCGGCTACTCTGAAAATGTAAAGGGGTATGATTACAATTTAGAAGAAGCGAAAAAACTTCTAAGTGAAGCTGGTATTCAAGAAGGGACAACCGTAAAACTTCTGACAAGTGATCGTAAAGAACGTATAAATATGGCAGAGGTTATTCAATCCCAGTTAAAAGGCATTGGCTTAAAGGTTGAAATTCAAGTATTAGAGTACGGTGCGTATATTGAAGAAATTTCCAAAAAACAGCATCAAATGTTTATTGGCGGTTGGGGGAACGCGACTGGTGATGGAGACTATAACCAATACAACCTATTCCACTCCGTATCACAGGGACCACCAGGCAACCACTTCTTTTACTCCAATCCAGAAGTGGATCGTTTAATTGAAGCAGCTCGTACGGAGAGTGATTTGGTAGAGCGCGCAAAAATTTACGAAGAAGCATTAAAAATTGAATTAGATGAAGCCGTTTATATTCCAGTTCGAAACTATGAACACCTTGCTGTTGTAAGTGATAAAGTAAAAGGCTTCTGGTTAGATGCATCAAACTATACAATGGTACGAGATGTAACGGTTTCACAATAATTCATAACGAAAGGAACGTTCATATGACTCTTTTAATCAAAAATGCCCGTTTAGAAACGGGCTTCCTATTTGAAAATAATCTAGTTATTGGAACCAATACAGATTGTTTTGATCTACTCATTGAGGAAGGCAAAATTGTAGCGATTGACGAAACGATTTCTTCAGTAGACGCTGAAACCATTGATGTGCAAGGACAGCTGTTATTACCATCTTTTAGAGAAATGCATATCCATATCGACAAAACCTATTTTAGTGGGGAATGGATTGCGCCAACACCCATTACACAAGGCATTTTCACACGTATCCAAGAAGAAATCGAGCTTCTTCCACTGCAGTTGCCAGTAGCCAAAGAGCGTGCAACCAAAATGGTTGAGCATTTAATTGCCAATGGTCACACACATATTCGGAGCCATTGTAATGTGGACCCTCAAATTGGTACTGAGCATATTAAAATTACAAAGGAAGTGTTAGAATCCTTTGCTGACCAAATAACGTATGAAATCGTTGCGTTTCCTCAGCATGGCTTACTACGCTCTAATGTTGAAAATTTAATGCGTGAAGCAATGGAACTAGGAGCAACACATGTTGGGGGGGTAGACCCCGCTATCGTTGACCGAGAAACGCGACGTTCTTTAGAGCTGATTGTTGAAATTGCCAAAACGTACGATAAGCAAATTGATATTCATCTACATGACCGTGATTTGCTTGGTAGCTTAGAGATTCAAACGTTAATGGATATTATAGAGGAAACAGGCTTTACAAATGGTGTCACGATTAGTCACGCAATCGCTTTATCTGACTTAACAGAAGCACAATTAGAACCCCTTGTAAAACGTATGGCTTCATTTAATATTGACGTTACTTCCACAATTCCAATTGGACAAAATCGTTCGACGATTCCTGTGAACTATTTGCACGACAATGGGGTGAACGTTTCAATTGGTCATGATAGCTTAACAGATCATTGGTCCCCATTTGGCTCTGGTGACACAATCGAAAAATTAAACACACTTGCAGAACGCTTCAAATATATTGATGAACGTTCACTTGGACAGGCATGGAAATATGCCGCTGCAGGGATCACACCATTAGATGTTGATGGCAACCAAGTTTGGCCTAAAGTTGGCGACAATGCAAACTTCTTAGTCATTGATGGTGTAAGTAGTGCACATGTAGTTGCAAGACGTTGCCCGATTACGACTGTTATTTCAAAAGGCAAAGTAATCCATCAAAATCCAACTGAGCTGAAAGGAGCATTGAGATGAATCAATGGTTAAAAAATGTTCGTTTAGAGACGGGTGAAATTGTACATCCAAACAACCGTATCGAAACAACGACCAATTTATTTCATATTGAAATCTCTCCTGAGGGGTCTATTTTATCGATTGTAGATTGTTCTGAAGAGATTACAAGTGAACACGTAACAGATATGAACGGTCAACTAGCATTACCAGCATTCAAGGAAATGCACAATCACTTAGACAAAACCTACCTCTCACTACCTTGGAAGGCATGCAAACCTGTGCAAAATTTAAAGGAACGTCTCGATTATGAAGCACAGGAATTAGTTGAGCTAAGTGAAACAATTGAACAACGCGCTTGTGCAATGATTGAAAAAATACTCGCGAATGGCGTCAATCATATTCGTACACATATTAATGTGGACCCTTATATTGGTCTCAAAAATCTGGAAGGTGTCGTAAGGGCATTAAAGAAGTACGAGGATTATGTAACAGCAGATATTATCGCTTTTCCTCAGCACGGCTTAATGCGCGACAACGTACCAGACTTACTTCGTCAGGCACTTGAAAATGGCGCAACAATGCTAGGAGGCCTAGATCCAGGTGGAATTGATGGCGATGTTGAAAATTCCCTACGCTTAACGATGCAAATCGCTAGCGAATATAATGTGGACGTGGATATCCATTTACATGATGGTGGCTACTTAGGCTACTATACCATTGATAAATGGCTAGATTTAATGGAAGAAAATGCATTCAAGAGCCGTACTGATTTTAGCCATTCCTTTGGCTTAGGCGATGTATCAGTTGCAGAGCAAAAAGCGATTGTGAAAAGATTACAAAAGCATGATGTTCACATTATGTCGACGGTTCCATTTAATCTAGGACGTGTGATTCCTCCGATTGACCTTTTAACGGAACATGGGGTTAAAGTCCATTTTGGCTGTGACGGCTTTTATGACTCCTGGAGTCCATATGGGTCAGGTGACATTTTAGGAAAAGTGAATTCGTTTGCGGATGTCACTCGAAAAATTGATGAACGAGGTCTTCGTAATTCCTTAGGCTATATTACAAATCACGTTACACCGTTAAACAATCAAGGACAGCAGCAATGGCCAAATGTAGGAGATGAAGCAAGCTTTGTCTTTGTCCCATCCAGCTGTAGCGCCGAAGCTGTAGCACGTTTACCAAAACAACGGACTGTTATGAACAAAGGTAAATTCTTTCAACCGCTTGTCGTTACATGTTAAAATCATACGCCATATTATTGCTATGCGTATCACTATGGGCATCTAATTTCATAATTGGAACCATATTAGTAGATTACTTAAGTGCGATTCATGTGACGGTCATCAGACTTTTTTGCATCGTGCTATTTCTAGGAATCATCTGCTTTAATCGGATTCAATTAAAACGAGTACGCAAAAAAGTTTGGTTACTTGTAGCATTTGCTGCTCTACTGGGTGTTAGTATCAATCACTTTGCTTTCTTCAAAAGTCTTGAATCCACAACACCGGTAGTTGCTGCCTATATATTAGCTCTTACGCCAATCATGACGGGGATTATCAATAAATTGCTGTTTGCAGAAAAAAAATCCCCCTCATTTTGGGGTGGTTCCCTTCTTTCATTCTGCGGTGTCATCATCATTATTTCCTTTAAGGGAGATGTACATTTTTCCTTTGGTATGGGCGAAGTGTTTAGCTTTATTACCATGCTAAGTTTCGCGATATTTCTTGTTTGCTTGCAAGTGTTAAGTAAGCACATGAGTAGTATCACCATTACATGTAGTACAACGCTCATAGGATTGGTATGTCTTCTTCCCTTTACCCCAGTAACAATAGGACGGGAACTAGCTACGATACCAGGTGGGATTGTTCTACTGCTTGTCGTATCCGCCATCCTCATACATGGTGTAAGCAATCTAATATGGAACAAAGAAATGCCGAAAGTCGGCGCCACTCAAGGAGCTGTATTCTTAAATTTGGAGCCGTTAATCACGATTTTTCTTTCCTCCCTGATTTTAAGTGAAAACGTCTCCATTCTGCAGCTATTTGGCGGCCTATTCGTGATTGTCGGCATCTTTCTTTCGTTGGATATTTTGAAGCTAAGGAAAATAATACAGGCAACAGGGGGCTTCCTGTAAGGCAGAAATATAAATGGAAGCTAGTTGACGTTTCAACCCCTTTTTAAAATGGATTATGAAACTGGACAGAGTTCTCCAAAATATACATTTAATGGAGTCAATTAATGAAGCAATTAGAATGGACACCATATTATTAATAATTATGATTTCTTGAATATGAACTGTTAGTTTTCTCAAATCCTTAAGTCTATTAAATGTTAAAAATCCCTACTTTTTTGTTGAAAGGAGGGATTTTTCTATAAGTTTTATTCTGATATTTTTAATCAAAGTCCTACACTACATTGAATAACTCAATGGTTTATCATCACTAAACAGGCTTATATTTTGGAAATCATTTTCCTTCATTAAGAATTCTTAGATACTCTCTTTTATAGAGGCAACTTCTTAGTTTTCAAAATTTCATGTGATTTTAGTTTGAATGCTACAACTAAAGAAAAAAATCACATTGCCTTTAAAAGCTCTATTAGAGGAGGCAAGGTGATTTAAATCTACATTTTGATAATCAAACATAAAGTTTCCAAATGGAATTTTTAAACTTGACGTCATATGATACTATATGAAATCAAATAATTTCGTATAATGGAGACGGCGGGAGTAAAACCCCCTTTCTATTAAAAACTACTAATTATGAGTATTTATCAGGTTTCAAATAACTTTTATATTATTGCTAAATGCCAAATAAAATGCCATTTCAATATTAGCTTAGTCGGGGGCAAGTCATACTATTAACAAATATTGATTACTATATGAAAAATTAGATTATTAACAATAAACAATGTGCAATAATTAATGATAGATTTTTATAGTAAAATATAGTAAATTTAGTAAAAGGTTTAATATCTTATAAACGAGGTACTAATACAATGAAATATATTATTAGATTAATAGAACCTTTTAATAACTCAATCAAACTACAATTAGAGAAATTAAACATTTCTATTAGACTGATTGATAACGTTTTAGAAGATCTACTAATTGTTGAAACTGAAAACAGTCAAATTTTACATAATTTAGGATTTATCAGGTCAGTAAAACCTACAAGAAAAGGTAAACTCCTAATTTCATCCACTAAAACAACTAATCAAGATTTTAAAATTGATATAGTCCCATCTTTTAAAGAAGAGCTAATTCACGATACTGGTCTTGTAGGGTTTGGTACTAACATAGTAATTCTCGATTCGGGCTACAATGGAAATTGCAACATTAATCTGGGTGGCCAAAAAGTTTTTACTGACGATGGGATAATCTATGATTATATAAATCATGGAACATTAGTTGCTGGTATAATAAGTAAAATTGCTCCTGCGGCAAAGTTGTATTTAGGGAAAATTTGTTCCAAGGATCCCTATGATATAGATGAAGAGCTAGTTTTCCAAGGCCTGAACTGGGCAACTGAGATTCCAAATATTAACATAATAAATCTTTCAATTGGAATTGACTTTAAATGTACTGGGAATTGTGATTTGGCAGAAAGAGTGAATAAAATGTCTTCAATGGGATATACTATTATATCAGCTGCAGGAAATAAAAACCATATACACTGTCCCGCTTGTTCACAAGAAGGAATAGCCGTTGGAGCATTAGATGCATCTGGAAAAGTAGTAGCACAAAGTAGTGCATCTGGTTTAGGGGGAACAGATAAACCAGATTTGGTAGCACAAGGTCAGATTGTAGAAAATTATTTAAGAAAATCTCAAAACCATACAGGAACTTCTTTTGCCAGTCCAATAATAACAGGGTTAGTTGGAGCAACATTTCATCATATAAAAGAAGGAATTTCACCTAAGTATCATTTATTATCATCTACCTCAAGTCTTTTGAATCAATCTTTTAATAAACAGGGTTATGGTATTGTTGATTTGAATAAATATCTAGGAGGGTTAGATTATGTCACAAGTAAAAGTTAAGGTAAAAGTAAATGATTTAAATCTTACGAGTGAATTGTTAAAATACGGAACTATTACTTTTATTGATAATATGGTTAATATTGTTTTCTTATTAACCGATAGTTCCAATATTAATAAAATTTCTAAACTTCCATTTGTGATAAAGGTAACTAAAAGTAGAACAGCGAGTTTACAATCTGCATAAAGGGGCTATTTAATCTTTAGTAGGACCTGAAAATTTTATTATAAATTTTAGTTCATATTTGTTTTTCTTTTTTAGTATGACATTTTAAAGTTAAAGAAATTAACGGTTTAAAAAATAAAAATGTACAATTCAATTTACTTTGAATTGTACATTTTTTCACTTTCACAGAAGTAATTGTTAGTTCTTTCTAGCCTCCAAAAAATTTTAATAAGGACTTAGAGATTTATAATAAAATTGCAGAATATTATTATTTTACTGCTAGCTTTTTCTTCTTCTCTCTTCAATTTTACCTCACTATCTAACATAGAAATAAAAAGGGTCTTTTAATTCTTATAGCATCTTAATAACATGTGATTTTTATTCGTAATAGTATAAGAATTAATTTAAATGTTTAGTAATTGAGTATAGATATCATTTTTATTTAGAACATCCTGACAAAAAGTCAAATCAGATTGATATTTCAGATTAAATACTCCCGTATCTTTTAGCAGTACTTTAGGTGTTTCAGCTATCGAAACTAACTTTTCGGATCGTAATGAATATTTTCTTTCATATTCAATAGATTCATCTGTATAACCGTATGCTAATAATTTCTTTTCGAATTTTTCTACGCGAGGTAAAAGGCCTCTAATTTCATTTACCAGGTCCCTTGTACTTTTACCTCCTGAAGATTGCTCTTCAATATAAAGAGAATATATGTATCTCTTTATTTGTGAAGTTGTATTTTGTAATTGTTCATCTGAAAAGGTATGGATATGTTTAATCAAAGAAGTTTTGACTTCAATATCAATACCGTTATTACTGAAATCAAATTTCTTTTTATTAGGACCTTCCCAGACAGATATAGACTTTTCTAATGAATTCGAGTTTAGAATAAAATACAATTCGCCCCAAAGACCCTGTAATTGTTTATCAGTAAGAGATGTGACAGAAGCTAAAAGTTCCTGCCACTCCATTATATACTCTAGAATATCTTGAGGACTATGCATTAATTCATTGGAAGTTCTGTATTTAATCCCTTCTGCTAAAACAGTAAATAAGCTGTTATAAATGGGATCTAGACATGTTACCACTGCCCAAGAGTTTTCAGTTTTAAATTCATTGATGAAAAAATCCTCAGAAGAATAAAATTCTAATGCAATAGCCTTAGTAACTCGACCACTTTTAAGAAAAGATTCTTTCGGATATTTTAATAGTAGACAGTAATTATTAGTATTAGTTTTTCCTATATAAAAATTATTGATTACATGGTGCATTGTGTATTCATTTATATTATTAGATGGCTTTATTGAATTATATATATAATTAAACTCAGAAGCTTTCATTTTTCATCCTCAAGTTGTGACATTAAACATAAAGGCATAATTGCCTTCTGGAAAACGAAATACAGGAATCCAAAATGCTTGATTATCCCATTGGTATCCATTTTGACGTAGCATAAGTAACGTTGGTTTGTTATCAGGAATGCTACTTAAATCAGAACTTGTATAAACATTTCTAAGTTCGCTTGTAAAGGAGAGGTTACGATCCCTTTTAACCGAAAGAAAAGCTGAATCATAATCCTCATTCAACTTCTCTAGGGCCATGAGGATCCTTTCCTCTCTCCAAAGCCCAGGGGAATTTGTATCAGTCCTTGTATGTTTCAATAATTCCGAAATTAATTCAATTGGAACTTCTGAATAACCATTTCCCAAGTAATTATCAAGTAGTTTATCTAGTTTTTGAGTAAGACTTGCTATTTCTTCTTTTTTGTAAAGTGGCTTATGTGGGAAGTACGAACTCCCTGCAGCAAATGCTCCAATTTCATTTGGATCTAATACATTAGATCTCGTTGGCTTAATACCCGAAAGCCACACGCTCCTTACTCCTTCATCTCTGTGTTTACTAATGACATTCCTAAGGTTATTTTCGGATTCATATATCAATCGAAATCGTGTAGCCAAATATTCCGGTAAAAACACTCTACTAACTGATAAATCTCGAGAACGATATCCATACATTCGAGCGTGTTGTAAAACTGTATCCATTTGAGGTTTATTTGTTTGTCTACCGTAGTAAGTAACAAGCAAGCGTTCTATTGTTACTCCTCTTCCGAGTTTTGCTCCTCCTATGAGAATGTTATAAATATTATCATATCTCGGTTCACCGTTGGAGCGATCGGTATTTAGAACTTGAATATCAGTACTTGAAATTACAAATTTCAATTTATCAATGACTTCATCAAATGAAGGAATTCCTTCGTTTCCTTTTGAAATTTCCTGGTATGCTTCTATTAATAATTTAATCATATTCTTAGTCTCACTGTTAATTTCACCAATACAAAGGAACTTTGCCATTTGATCTGTATAGTGCTGTATTACTAATCTAATATTTTCATGGTGGATTTTTTTCAAACTAACATGACATAAAAATGAGAAATTTGTTCCTTCTGACTTAAGAAGCTGGATAGTTGCTCCAATATAAAACCAACAAATTGAATATTTTAGACCTTCTGGCAGTTTAGGGTTATCCGATGTTAGTTTATCAATTTCACTATTGGGTACAATATGCAAATATTTACTATCCTTATCTGAAAAGAACACATCACCTCCTATATACCCCTCGCCAGGTTCAATTAGGACCGTAAATGTCGGTCTATATAAACTATGCAATCCTTGTAAAAATAGGGCTTGAGGTGTCGCTGTAACTTGAATATACGTTCTTACAAGGAAATTTTTCCTCAACTCACTAATTAATGCATTAATTTTACTAGGATCATCATCCTCTTTACCTATATTCGTATTAAGACTTGCTTGATCAGCTTCATCATCAAAAATTATAGTAGGCTTTGAGTACGCATTTGTACTTAGAATCGTTTTATTTAATTTCTTAAGATTCGTTACATTCTTAGTTGAAACAAATATTACACCATTAAGTTCAAGTTTTGTTCTAATACTATCTAGATTATTTTCCCACTCCTCCTTTCCCACTATAGTAATTCCAGGTAGAGATTGTCTGATTCTACTTATAGTTTGTTGATATAGCCAAAGATTATCAGAAGTCAAAACAACGAAACTTTTGTATCCATTGTCGGCAGCCATGGCTAATGAAGCAATTAGTGAATTAGTTTTCCCACTCTGTATTCTTCCAAACATCAGACCTATTCGTTCACCATAACTTTCTTTCACATCCACTACATTCTCTACCACCTCAGCAGCTTTTTGTACTAATTCATCCGAGAGAATATCTTTCTTTTCTAGTAGTGTTTTTAGATGCGCTACATGAGATCCATCTGTTACTATTGTTTTGAAAGGGTTAGCAGGTTGTTCAACAATTTTTCCTATTGTTTTTTGCTCATGATTTGTGGACCGTGAAATGAAATTTTTTCTTTGCTCTTCAATAATTCTTGATACTCTTTCTTCAAAGAGTTCGGTCACATTATTTTCCTTCTCGCCCACAAATTCCCTAATATTCTTGCTATTCTTCATCAGTGTTCCTTCTCCTTTTACTTTTTTAGTATTTTTCTAAGACTTTCTTTAACTTTTGATGCGAATCATTCAATCCTCGACTAACTGTACCAATTCCAACATTAAAATTCTTAGCAAGCTGTTCATAACTCATATCCAATAAATAACGATGTGTAATTATTTGGTACTGTCTTTTTGTAAGCGAGGCATGTACAATATCCCAAAATTCCCTAGCGATCAAATTAGTGCAATTTTCCTTTAAAAAAACAGTATGAGGTTGATTCATTATTTCTTGATCTTGTGTTGAAATTTCTCTTTTCTTTTTTACATACAAATTTTTAGCGATATTTGTGATAATTTTTTTATACCATGGCCAGAAAGGTTTTGAATCATCAAACATATACCAGTTTTCAAGGACCTTAACTATTGAATCCTGAACGATATCCATTGCTAAATATTCATCACGTATTATTATTTTTGCTTGCAATAATGCTTCTGAGCTGTGAGTTGAACAAAGTGCCGCTAAATTATTCCAAGCTCTTGACTGCTCATCAAGCTTCATATGTGCCCTCCTTTTTACTTAACTAATATATATACAAATAACGGGAACATTTTGTTGTGTTAAATTCAAAATTTAATTTAAAACTTTCTAAATAGAGCATTAGTACTTCTTTGGAAGATACATCCACGTTTTAGAATTCATATCCTTAGTCTTTACATGGAGCTTCTGTAAGTACTTTTCTCGTGTTGATATTACTAGTTCATAAATATAGCCCAAATTTGGGTATCAGCCAAAACGGTTGTTATAGAAAGTGATGGGTTTTCTAAGTGGTTAGTCTAACTAGTGCCACAATATCATTTAAATGACAGCTGGGGATAGCGAATTATTATATACTTAATTCTGAATTTCACTATCACAAACTGTGTTTTAGATTTATTTAAAGTTGATTTGTCAAGCCAATTAAATTTATTTCTAATTTAATACGTAAATTAAAAACATCCTCATACTTAATACTACCAATGTCTGTGCTGTATTCATTTTCCACATTGCGTACAAATATTAAACGACCTGCTAAAAGACTTCGATCTCCAAAAGCACTGACAATTTCAAAAACCGGATTTAATGGTTTTTCAAAGCCCTGATCATCAACTAGAATAGCTATCTCTTCACTATAATCAAAAAAATCATATCCTTCTGCCTGTAATACTTGTTTTAATTCCTGATCGAGAACTTCTGTAGTTTCATCATGTAACTGTAAGATTTCTGCTTGGATTTTCATAATTTCAGTATCAAAGTACAATAAATAACCTTGTAACATAAGAGACCCCGTTTCTATTATTTCAGTATTATTTACTTATTTTAAATTTTATTGCAGCATTTTTCCGAGAAAAGTAGTATTATAGATACTAGCATACCTATATGCAAGAACCTACGTTCGGATTTTTATTCGTTCTAAAGCAAGGAGATGAGTATTATGATTTTTAAAAAAGGTGAATTGTTTAACGGACCAGGTGGATTAAGTTTAGCAGCAAAAAACACGGTTGTTATCCATCCAGAAACCAATGAAGAATTTCGTATTGAGCATGTGTGGTCAAATGACTTTGATCAAAACGCTTGTCGAACATTTGCGTTAAATATCTGTGGCGATGAAAATGATCCAAGTGTCATTTGTGGCCCTGTTGAAAAATTACCCATTGGTGATCGAACTTTATTAAAAGATATCGATTGCTTTGCATTTGGTTTCCCTTGTAATGATTATAGCAATGTTGGCGAAAAGAAGGGCTTAGGAGGTACCTTTGGACCTTTATACAGCTATGGGGTTAAGGTATTAAATGAGTACAAACCAAAATTCTTTGTTGCTGAAAATGTTGGAGGCCTGCAAAGTGCTAATGAAGGACGTGCCTTTATTCAAATTTTAAAAGAATTAGAGTCACCAGGTAGCGTAGAATACGTGGTGACCCCTCACCTTTATAAATTTGAAGAATACGGCGTTCCGCAATCAAGGCACCGTATCATAATTGTTGGAATTCGTAAAGATTTGGCAGAACAAGGCATCGAATTTAAAGTGCCTGCACCAACGACACCAAATTCAGCTGATTATAAAACATGTAAAGATGCCATTTTAAACCCACCTATTCCGGAGGGTGCACCCAATCATGAAATGCCTCGCCATACAGCGAAAGTGAAAGAAATGTTAAGTTACATCCCACCTGGTGAAAATGCTTGGTACATTGGCATTCCTGAAGAATTACAATTAAACGTAAAAGGAGCTCGTTTAAGTTCCATTTATAAGCGTCTGGATCCAACACGTCCTGCCTATACCGTAACAGGTAGTGGTGGAGGTGGTACACATATGTATCACTGGGATGAAACTCGCGCTTTAACAAACAGAGAACGAGCCCGTTTACAAACTTTTCCTGATGATTTTGTATTTACAGGTAGCAAAGAAGCTGTTCGTAAGCAGATTGGGATGGCTGTGCCACCAGCTGGCGCTGAAATTGTATTCCAGGCTATTCTAAAATCATTTGCTAAGATTCCTTATGAATTTATTGAACCAACAAAGAAATTCCAATTAGAATATTTACAAAAAGAGATAGTGAAAAAAACTGTCAAAAATAACATTAATGCTGATGAAAAACAATTGGCTTTCAATAATATCTAATTCATAAAGGGGAACTAAGCATGTTAAATGAAACTGTTCACCAAGGAATATTACTTAAGTTCGAAGCATTAAAAGGCCAAACCTTAGTTGGAAAAATACCAATTAAAGGTATTAGCAAAGAACAACGTGTACCTGCAGACCAATTTGTAGAAGAAGATCATATTTTACATGATTTAATCCGTGGTTTTTATAAACCAGCTGATATGCCGTTCTTAAACTCATATCAAGCAACCGAGTCAGAGAAAACTATGGACAACAAATTTTATGGGAAGATAAAGAGTCTCACAAATTTTAAAAATTGAAATGAGACCCCCAAGAAGCCCTAAATATAACCGTAAAAAGAGTGACATTGCTGCTGCTCGTTACAATTTGGAAAATCAATCCCCATCGGTAATCCTGCATAAAGTAAAAAAAGGAATGAATTTGATATTGGGATTAGGCTTTATTATTGAAGAAAACGAACAAGGAATTTTTATTGTAAAACCTTTTTCATTTAATACGGTCCCATCCTAGCCTATTACACAAATGACTGCGAAGTTAGAACTCATTGACAATGACTATAATGAAGAGTTGTTCACGGAAGTGCTAAAAGATGTGAAACAACGTAAGGGGCAAGCGAAATTCCGGAAATTACTTCTAACGAAACATATAACCTGCGCACTATGCAGTGTAGAAGCCTATCATACGCGCGCAAGCCATATCAAACCTTGGGCATCTAGTAGCGATTACGAACGTTTGTACATAAATAATGGTCTTTTATTATGTCCAAACCATGACTACCTATTTGATAAAGGCTTAATATCTTTTGGAGAATCCGAAAACATCTTGATTTCCAGATCCCTTTCCTCGTCCCAACGAATGAGCTTTAATGTAAATGAGAAATTATGCATTCAGATAAGTGAGAAAATGGAAAAGTACATTGTAATCACCATCAATTTGTCTTTAAATCATAAGCAACAGGCATAGATAACATGTTTTCTATGCCTGTTTTATCTTTAATTTATCACCATTTGATTTAGGAGTGCACCAAGTTCTTTATTTAACCATCTGATCGGCAATCCAACATTCAAAGTTGCATCTAATGGTGGCCCAATGTGAATACTAGTGGCACTCTTACTTTGTTGCACTTTTTTAATGTAGTTTGTTAAATGGCGAATATCATTTGGATAACTTGCTGTTTTCGGTAAAAATTGCGAACTAATCAATTGTTCGCCCTTTTCAAAGCTAAACCAGGGTGTATTGTCTGTGCTTGAAATAAAATCTTCATGATTGGCCCATCCCACTACTTCCCCACTTACTTGCTCCAAATTCAAAATACTTTCAGGATTCGTACGTAATTCCGGACTTGTAGGCATTTCATTCGAAAATTTCACCATTACGTACCGATCCGCCATTGGTACTTCTGTTTGTAAATCCCAAAACTTATGTCGCTCAACTAATAACCATTGCGCTACATGGGAAGACCCTTTCACATCAATCTTGTAAGGAACGACCAAACCATTATCTAAAATCGTGACATCCCCATTATCCGTTTGGAGTGGATTCAAATAATGCTCAAAATCTAGCTGTACTTCTACTCCTGGATATTTCTGCTCTATTTCTTTTTTAAAAATGAGCTCCGCTAACTTCCCAGAAATTTGATCGGCTAAGAAGGCTTCTCTCGTTCTAGGTTCGTCTGTCCCAAACTGTTGAACACTTTGACTACGCTTTTCCCAGGCTGTGACAGCGAAGTGATAACATTTTTGAATTTCTTTTTTGGTTATAGTCACCATTTTCAACACCCCTAAAATGAAATAATTTAAACTATTCTAAATATAAATTAAATTATTGCATAGATTTAGCCTCGAAAGGCTAAATCTATGCAATATTCTTTTGTAATAATAGAAGTGAATAAAAAAGGGGTGTATATATGAACGAAATGGCCGACTTTAATCAACAAAAGCTTCAAAAAGTTGTAGAGCGATATTTAGCTTATTTAATTTTGCAAGAAGAAATCCTAAAGCCCTTGGAGAAGCATAATACTACTAACAAAAATATCATTCCAATAATCGGCAATAGGGTTGGAAAAAATTCTAATAATGTGCATCGAAACATAAATAAATTGGAGGTCTATAGTGCAGTGGGACTTTTACGATACTGGTGCGTTCTCATTGAACTGTGGGAAGAATTTCAAGCACCTGTAGATGCCAAACCCTCCTTAGATGCTTTGGTCGATAAATATAAAGATGGATTAGATTTCTTAAATCAGATAAGTATTGAAAATCAATTGGATATCTTAGTAGAAGTTCATTTAACATTTTGCTCAAGATTAGTGAAATTTTACAACGAATCAAAAAACAAGCGCGTTCTAAAGTCAGAAGAACTAGAAGTAATTCAACAAATTGCTAATCAGCCTCTAGTGAAAGAAGCCTTAATAAACGATCATGAACACCACAAAAAACTCCTACGAGAAAGGTTGAAACAAAAATGAGTGAGCGTAAAGTTTGGTTTATTACACGCCCAGAGCGTGATCCACGTTTCCACGCGGAGGCCATCAGAGCATTGGCTGAAGCCACGAATCAGTTTACAACAAAATGGCAAGGAAATCGTGAGGCTCACAAACATTTTGAAAAAGTACTGGCATCAAGAGGGTTAAAACGAAATAATATTAGTAACGATGGCTCTGGTGGCCGTACATGGTGTGCTATGTTGAAAACATTTGCATATTGTTACATTGATCATGAAGGTAATGTAAAACCGACAAAAGTAGGTCAGTCTTTAATTAATGGAATTAAAGAATATGAAAATGTAAAAAAACAGATTCTTACACTCCAAATTCCAAATGCCTACTTTTTAGAAAGTGGTTTTCGTCCAAAATTTGCATCAGCCTTTCACATCCGACCTGCTCGTTTTCTTATTAATCTTGTACAAAGTTCCGAGTTAGATTATTACATCACAAAAGAAGAAATTACGTATTTTGTTTTAATAGCACAACACGACAATCAAATCAAAAACGTTATTAAACAAATTTCAACTTTCCGTTTAAGTAATGAGGAAGATAAAGAAGCACTTCGACAAGAAATTGCGGTTGAATATGATCATCGTGCACGAAATGATCACGCTGCACGTGATTACTTCCAAGCGCACTCGGATGTGGCGCATACGTTCATGATGCTATGTGAATATACGGGCCTCGTAGAATATTTACGTGGAGAGGCGATATTAAAAATTGATCCCGATTTAAACAAAGAAGCCAAAGAAGTAATCTCATATTACGATGAGCGTTACCCATTTAATACACGTTATTTAATCTCCTCTGAACGTATGGCTCAAAGTAATGGGCTTGATGTAGATAGCTATAAATTCAATAAATTTGGCAAGATCATGCCTGCAAATAATCAATTAAAGATTAAGAATAAAATTGAATCGGTTATTAATCGGATTCCGAATGCATTAGAACTATCAAACGAAGAGCTGTTGTCGCATTTTATACCAGTTTTTGGTCCAAGAGAAGGAAAAAAAATCGTTAATGATTTAATTATTGAAAAACCGGAGCTAACTACTATTCCGTCTGAATTTGTTGAAATTTACTTAGGCGAGCTTACACCAAGTAATTTTGAAAAAGAGACGTTGAAAATTTTAAAAGCCATCGGCTTCAACGTGAAATATCAACCTCAAATTAATGGTACAGCGACTGAAATTGAAATTTTTGTCCAGTATGGCGAACATTGTGGTATTATCGACACGAAATATTATCAATCTGGCTTCCCATTATCTCAAAACTTAGCGAATTATATGGGTAGTGAATATATCCCTAATTACCTAAATTACGGTAATAGTCCACTGACTTTCTATGGATATATTACATCAGCTAAATACACGGGCGAGAAAAAGTTACAGTCAATAACAACGCTCGCTAAAAAGTTAACAGGGCACCATATTGAAGGATTTCTTATGCAACGCGAAGTATTAATAGGATTCCTTGATTTCTGTTTAGAAAATAACTTAACTATCGAACAGCGTGTACATCTATTTATAAAAGCCATTCAAAACAAGGGTATTTTACACTTTGATACACAAGACTTATTCATTTGACTCAATGGAAGATGGTCTGTTAGAAACTGTAGACTCTACACTACTAGAATAAGACTTGGTAGTCATTAAATATGGTTAAGTTTGCCTTTATCCGTATTACTGATCTCCAAGTACAAATATATAAAGGCGAATACTCCCAATGGAAGAAGGAAGTAACCTACTACATTGAACTTCACAATTTATATTTTCAAATAGATATGTACATATAATATTTATAGCGAAAGTTAATGTAGCATATCATCTGCATTATCATATTATTATTGTCTAAAAATCACTTTAGTTTAAAATTCGATACTTTAAGCTGTCCTATCATCTAAAAATAAATAAAAGTGCATGCTATCAACCGAGCATGCACTTTTATTTACTTATCACTCTCCATTTTAAAACTTCAGAATAATCAAAGGTAGCATCAAAATTTAGATTTGCTAAGGACTCTTTTATATTGCTCCATTTTTCAGTATTTGATAAAGCTACACAATTATTTAATTAGCCTCAAATATTAAATCGGGTTTCGCTTCTTCCCATAACTCAATACCTAACATATTTAAAAATAAAAATTGTATATTAAACCAAGGAAAGTTCGGATATGCTGTTGTTCTATGTTCATCTAATCTTCCTAAAAAGATTTGTTTAACTGACTGTTCAATACCTTCAAAAAATTCCTTGGAAATACCATTTCTATCAGAGATTAATATTATATTATCGAACTTACTAGGCGGAACTAAGACATAATTTCTTTCTAACGTATATTCATATAAAACATCTTCTAAGTATGTAAAATAATTCCCATATTTTTGAGATACATAAATATCAAATTCTCCTAATGGCGTATTAACACCAAATTGCTCATAATCTATTATATTCTTATTTTGAGCATCATTATAAATTTTAACATTTGAATCTATAATAAATTGAAATGGTATTTTGAATCCTTTTCTCTCGATGCCAACCTGAGATACACATCTATATAAAAAACTCCCCATATCAAACTTCCTTTGAGTATATTGTGGGTACATTTGATATATTTCTTTTAATGCCTTATTAAAAAATTCAAAATCAATTAACACTAAAGTATCTGATACATATTTTCCTTCAAATTTATTCAAATTATTTTCTATCTCCTTCTTTCTCTGTTCTCTTTTTTCTACGAATTTTTCCCACGACATTTTATAATTTTCAAAACATGCCTCTAAATAATTACATATGTAATATTGTAATTCTTTTATCATAAATTCCGGCTCGTATGGTTTATCTAAGACTTGCTCTAGCAACTTTCCGTTATGAACTAGATTGGTTCGAATTCCTATTTCTATCCCTTGTTCATCTTTTAATGCAGATAAATACTTAAAACGTTCAGACAATTCATGGTAAGATTTCTTATTATCAACTGAAAATGCTATAATATGACCTTTTAACTTTTGCATTTTTTCAAATTCAAAAGGATTTGTAAGATATTCAATCAAACTTAAAGCTTGTACATACTTATTGGTATAACTACTAGCTTCTACTATATTGACATATAACTGTAATGCATGCTTTGTGATATTTCCAACTTCTCCACAATCCTCATCTAAAATAACAGAATGTTTATCTAAAATGTCTTTAATTTCTTTTAATTCTACTATTAACCCCTTTCCAATAAATTCAGTATTTACCTTATATTTATCTATTAAAAAATCTGACATACCTAAATGTGGATAATATATTAGTGCTCCACTATAAATGTTATTTATATATCCCGCTTTTTGAGTCAAAATCGATGACTTATCTAAATTACAGTAGATGTACTTGAATATATTTAATACTTCTTCTGCCTGACTGAAACTAGAATTTAACAATTGGTTCTTTTGCTCTAATGTAAAATTACCAAATGGATTTTCCTTTTGAACTATTATAGGAAATACAATAAAGGCTGAATTAAAGAAATCTTCTTTAACTTCTGCAAAATCCAAATCTACCTTTGCTTCAAATAGTTCTTCGGTATTTACTGTATTAATTGGATAGATAGTAAGATCTCCTATTTGATATTTATTTGAAATATTAAATTTACCAACTGGTATTATAACTAAACTATTTTCACCATTATAGTCCTTTTTTATAGAATACGTTTTTTCTGAATTAGTCAAATTATATTCCCTCTATTTTTATTTTTTGCAACATCATTTAAGTCTGTCTTTGTATGTATCAAAAAAAGCTTGCCTTGTCATTTGTTTAAGCTTTCTTAAATTGTACTCTTCTTTAAACTCAATCATTGAAATTAGTCCATTTAATTCTTGTTTATTTAAAGGTATACCAGCTTGTATACAATATTCTTCGAATATTTTTTCTAGATATTCTATTCTTTGTTCAAAATTCAAATATGAACATTCAATTATCAAATTAAATCTCGATCTAAGTTCTGAAGGTACTTTTTCTAAAAACTCATTTCTTTTAAAATTTGAAGTGAAGATAACAACATATCCATTAAGATTACGGATATTACCGAGAGCATCATCAAACTTACCTTCTTCTAAAAGCTGTAGAAAAAAATTATGAATAGCTCCATCCGCTTTTTCAAATTCATCTATAATTAGTAGACCAGCATTACTATTATTAATTTTTCTTACTAAATCGCTTTCCTCTTTGCTACCAATGTAACCTGGAGGGCTACCAATTAAACTAGATAAAGAACTTTCACTTTTATAGTTTGCAAGATTAATTTTAGCGACACTGTTAGTTTCATCTAAGTACTTATGTAAAGTTCTACCTATTTCAGTTTTTCCAGTACCAGAAGGTCCTAATAAAAAAATTGACAGTATAGGTTGATCTCTAATAACTTTGTTAAAGTACTTGTAAACTTTTACTTCTTCTATAAAACGCTTTTTAAAAGCTTCATGGCCTATCAAATGTTGATTCAAATAATAAATTAATTCATCAAAACTTCTCTCATCATTAACTATCAAGTTTTTACCAACTTTTAATACTTCATTTCCTGTGACTACCTCTTCAGAAATATCAAGATCTACTTTTTCACCCTCCACAAAATATGGGAAAGAATTTAATAGTTCATCTAAATATGTTTCTTCAATAAGAAAATTCACATTATGATTTATAAGTAAATAAATAATTTTTTCCAGCACATAATTTATTGAATCATTAATCTTCGAGATTTTGATAGCACTTGTTAAATCAATATCAACTTCTGTTTCGCTCAAAAAATCATCAATTCCACCTTGATTCAATTCAAGTAATGGTACTGTCAAAATCTCTATATCTTCTTCTCTCCTACTCTCTATATATTTTCTATAATTTTTTTGAGAGTAATAATCAACTTTAAATGTAAACAATTTATACACCTCTACATATGAATCTTTTGAGTAATTGCAAGGATATCTATATAATGATACTGCTCTATAATGTTAGTATCTTCACCTGTTTGACTATCTAAAATTTGATCTTCCCGAGCTTCAGTCCCTTTTAAATATGTAAATGTATTTTTTAAATCGCCTGAACTTTTAAGCCCATTATATATACCAATCAAGGAGACTTTCCCTAAAAGTAAATCGTCTATCGTATAATTATTTTCAAATTCATTATCCGCATTCGCTGGTATTTTAATCAGATAATTATCTTCACCCTTTTTTCCTGTTAGTTGGTAAGAATAATCATTTAACATGGGCTTCATTACTTCTCCTAATGAAATATCTTCATGAACGAATCTATCTAACACTCCTTGCTTTACTAATTTGATTTGCCTAGTTTCTTCCTCGTTCACTAAGCTTAAATTAACATCATCAATCAAAATCAATTGTCCTTCTTGCGCATCATAAATGTTTTTATCACTTAACTTAACCTCTTCAATTAAATCTTTTAATACTACTGAATTAGTCATTTTAATTTCCACAGTTTTTCGTAACTGAGATCCATTAGAGTAGTCATAGCCTATATCTGCAGTACCTTCAAAAACCATAGCTAGCATATTTTTAAGTTTTGCTGCTAGCTTTAAACTATGATTACTACTTTTTTCTATCTCTTCTCCAGTAGTAACTTTGTTATCTAATAGCATTGCTATTTCAAATACTTTATTGAAATTAATATAATACAAACAAAATAAATCACTTTTCTTCTTTTTTGCCATAATCATTCTCCTTATATTTTATAAATACCCTTTTATTCTTCTACTCTTCTTTTATCAGATACAATATATGAAGTCTTTCGGTCCTTTGGTAAATAGACATAGTTTAGTTAAACTAAAAGTGTTTATAATCCCTTTGAAAAGCTTGAACCATCTTTATAAACTTCACTAAGTTCTTAGTAACCCCCTACGACATATCAAATTTATCCTGCTTGAATGATTTTCGATATTTACGGTCATCTGGTAAGACAATTTCTTTCCTTAAATGCCTTATGCTTAACTTCTATATCGTTAAAGATATTTCCTTCCAAATCAGACCTAACCATTGCAAATCAAAAAATACTTACCTTTTTGTATTCCTCTAAATCGAATTTAAATTTTTTAGGCTGTCAGGGAGTTGCACTTCTAATTTTAAACCATCTCCGGTGCTCTCCTTAGGTTTGAGTATTGTATAAATTGATTTGATTCAAAAGAGATTTAATTTCCGGAATAGAATATAGTCAGGCAAAGTTTAGAATAAAATCATCATCAGTTACAACATTATAATAATTTCATCTACAAGTTCTAATATATTTAGAATCCATTATTTCAAAAAAAAAAATGCCCTTCCTCTATGGTATAAGAATATTTTAGGAGATTATATATAATATAATGATTTATAGTTTTATATTAAAATAAACTCATAAAAACTTACGCACTACAGATCGGAGATAATGTATGGACAAAAACAAGTTAAGAATTAGTGCTAATAATGCTTTAAAAGTAACATTGAAAGAATTCTTTAAGTTAACTATTGTTCTCTTAATAATTGCTTTAATTCTTATTTTTACTGTAAGTAACATTGAAAATATATTTACCACACAACGCCTTAAAAGCCTATTACTCCTTACAATTGTATTAATAATATTGAGGTATGGATACTTTGTTAATGTTCTTTATAACCATTTAAAAGTAGTGGAAAGTATTGACGAAATTACAGAAAGTGAAGATGGAGAGAAAGTATTACTCTCTTGTATTAATAATGTAAAAATAATCTCAGAACGATTCAGATTGAAAATAGACATCTATAAATCTTTTTCCCCTATACCAGTTTTAGTTCTATTATTATCTATTTTGGTAAGTAACAATACATTTAAAACTATTGAAAAGATTGAACTTTATATAGTTCATTTCAATATAAATAACTCATTAAGGTTCATTTATATAATATTTTCCATAATTATTTTGATTGGTTACTTTTTGATATTGATGAGTAATTATTATAAATACAAAAAAGCTCTAGACTTCTTAAGAATGTACCAGGATCGATACGAGGACATAAAATATACCCTTGAAAAAGAAAAATTTGATAGAGAAATAAAGAAGTATAATTTGGATATAAAAAAATTGGAACTCGATATTAAAAAACTACAAGAAAATCAATAAAATACTAAATAGAAATCTAATATCGGTGCTCTTTCATGCTACTATCTAACATATCTAATATTCAACTATAAAATATAAGACACTCCACTCAATCTAATGAGTGGAGTTTATTTTAATTAATACCCTTTAGTTTGGCGTAAAGAGACTAGTAAAACTTGGGCCATTTCTGCTGTACTTAAATAAGGAAATTTGTTTCTTCGCTATTTACAAATACATCTTATGAAGCTAAATTTTCAACCTTTAAGTTCAACTTTCGTCTGTCGTTACCACTATCAAAAGTAAAGGGAATATACAATTGTAACAGTGGAGAAAAGAAAAGAATAAAACCAGAACTCGAAAAACCTTTTTAAGAACAATTAGGAATTTTTTGGGATATACACTAACTGCACTACGGTTATGTGGTTTTTCAAACTTTTTTCTTTCAAATGTCATTATGCTTCATCCTACGATCATTTAGCTTATATTTTCTATTAAAGTATACTATTTACAATGTGTCATATTATATCAATTATTTTAGTTTTATTTGTCACTTATTCTTGCTTTCGTTTACGATCTTATAAACGGTTGCCCTACCTATCGCATATTCTTTTGAAATATCTATGGCACTTTCACCGGCATTAAATAATGTAACTACTTGGCGCTTTGTTTTATCATCAATTGCAGGTCTTCCTCCAACTTTTCCACGTTTACGCGCAGCTTCAAGTCCGGCTTTTGTACGCTGTTGAATAATATCACGTTCAAATTCAGCAAAAACAGCCAACATCCCAAACATAGCTTTACCTGTTGGAGTTGTCGTATCAAAGCTGTCATTTATACTTACAAATTCTACTCCCTTCGTTTTTAACTCTTCAGTTAATTGATATAACTCCTTTGTACTTCGTGCCAAACGATCAAGTTTGTAAACTACAAAAATATCTCCTTTCGTTGCAGCTTTTATTGCATTTTGTAACTCTTGTCTCTCTTTGCGAGAACTGATTTTTTCAAGATACATAACTAGCTCATATTTTTTTTCATCTGCATACTCTTCAATAGCTATTTGTTGCATTTCTAAATTTTGATCTTCAGTACTTACACGTGCATAGCCGATTAATCGTGTCATTGAAAGTCCCCTTTTCCATTTACTTATACCTTTTATATACTTTTTAATGTAGACGAGTAAATAGACAAATTCAAGAAAAAAATAGCAACCAAACATTGAAATTTGGAAGCTGGTAAATTCGTTTATAAAACGGTGGTTTTATAGAAAGACGATACGCTAATGGTAAACTTCTAATGCTTGTAAAAAATACTATATCTTATGATTAAACTATCTATTAAAGTTACATAATAATTGCATGAAAGAATTCTTAATATTTGGTCAAGAATGGTTTGAATTAAATCAAAAAGGATACTCCCTAAGAAAAATTGGTAAACTTTATGGTACTACACATAAAACCGTTGGTCGTGTATTTGACTTTCTAAAGTTAAGCAGAATAAATTGGTATAACAATGAATTAATAAATATTACTAATCAGAAATTCGGTCAAATTACGGTCATTAATATATTGAACGAAACAGATCATAACGGCAAGCGTTACTGGCTATGCTACTGTTCATGTAATTCAAATAAACAATTTAAAGTTATCAGCTCGGATTTAAGGAGGGGGCGTAAAACACATTGCGGATGTAACTTTCCATTAAAAAATGATCTTAGTGGTCAAACATTTGGTTATTTAACAGTTGTTAAAGACTCTGGGGAACGTAGTCCTTTGGTTATGTGGCAAACAAAATGTACATGTGGTAAAACACATCCGGTAAGTACAAGTGATTTAATTAGTGGCCATACCAAATCCTGTGGTTGCAAACGACCTAAAGGAGAAGAGCATTATAAATGGTCTGGTTCATCAGAAATCAAATTATACTTACGTGGAAAATTAAAAGAGTGGAAAAAAGATTCATTAAATTATGCATCATATAGATGTGTTATATCTGGAGAGGTAGGGAATAGAAAGGATCCGCTTGAAGTACATCATTTATTTAAGTCATTTTCCTCGATTTATCATGAATCGCTTGAATTATGTAAGCTAGAAGAAGTTTCAAATATCGGAGAGTATACAAAGGAAGAATTAGATTTATTAATTCATACTTTAATTTCTAAACATTATGAATATGGTTTAGGTGTTCCAATCAAACGTAGCTTACATCTCGAGTATCATCATTTTTTTAAAAAGGAATCTCCATCTGGTAACTTTGAGGAATTTTTAAGGTTGAAGAGAAGTGAATTAAAGTGAAAAACAAATTAAATTGTTCAGAAATTTATTCATAATATTAATAAAATTTGTCAGAAACTTTCTTATAAATATAAAATTTACTAATAAAATATAAATCTATTTTTACTGTTTAAAGAGCAATATAGTTTCATTTTTGATTTATCCTGACAAACATTGCTATTATAAGTATCGGTAGATTACTCGTATCCTTACACAGTAAGATTTCTAGTAAGTTATAGAGTATGTAAATCAGTAATAATTACTCAAGAAATAAAGCCTAGTCATAGCAATGTTCACTACAACTAGGCTTATAATTAAAACAATATTTAAAACCCATTAGTTTAGTAAACTATAACCCATTTTAAGGGTTTAATTGTAGTAAATAAAATATGCGATATCTATTAATTTTATTTTAATTTGAAAAATTTGTTGCTTTAAATGGTCAACATTGGCTTCAAGCTTTTCTTTAACTCTAAAAAGTGGAGTTATATCCACCAAAAATACGCTTCCTTTGTATTATCATTAATTACCAATTGAAAATTCCTCATCACCATATAAATCAATAGTAAAGGTAATTGTTAAAACATCTTGAATATCGTCTTTACGTCTTTCTATGTCTTTAATATCTATAACTTTCAAAACTCCATCCCCGAATTCGGCTACCCTAATAATCCCTTTTTCAAATATCCTGCTCGTTAGTGCAATCCTGCTACAAAAAAGGGCACTTCTCCTTCTTTAAGGAAAGCACCACAAGTTGAAGAGGAACGTTTTTCTATCGTCTGATTTAAATTTTTTTGTTAAATATCTTAAGGTCTTTTGTCGATCATATTCTTATTTATTCCTAATAATTTTATTCCTTCCTCAGCAACCTTTTTACCTGCTTCCGTATTTTTAAGGCCAATTCCAACACCACCGAGAATTACAGCTCCTCCTATTGCCCCATAAGCTAAATTCAATAACCAACCTCTTTGTTTATCCGATTCTTTTTCAATTCTATCGTATATATCGGAAATTTCTTTCTGAATCATTTTTAGCACTTCGATATCCTTTTCAGTTTCATATCTTTTGTTTAAAGTGTCAATCCTTTTATTAAATGAGTTTATGGCATCCTTACCTAAATTTTTTGAAGCTAAATCATTTATTGTTACTAGCATATTAGGTAGTAATCCTGTTAGATATTTATAGTATTCTTGAATCATAGTTTTATCTAGATCAAATTTAATAATTTTTTCCATATCAGATTTTGTTGGGTTTTCTGGATTACTAACCCCCTCTTTTTTTAATAACTTCTTCAATTTCTCTTCCATTACAGGTCACCCCAATTTAATTATTTTTATTAATCATACTATTTTCTTGTTTAAAATGGATGGATAAACCTTTTTTAAAATAATGTGAATTTTATTTAACAAAAGAATTATGCAATAGCATGATATTTTGTTAAACAAACCTGCCAGTTACTTTAATAAGGAAAAAAGCGATTCTTCACTATGGAAGAATCGCACCCGATAGTTTAAGTACAATCCTTCACATACTATGTTTGCTAAAAAGGTGACTTATTAAAGTTTAGTATACCCCTGATTCTTACTGATTTAGTGTTCTAAATACATTTTTATGTTATCCGAGGAATATGAAAAACTTCTATATAATAAAGAAAAAAATTGAGTTAATAACCCTATTAGTATAATAAGTGGTAAAATTTTTGGTGGTTTTAAAAATAAATATAAAGGAGAACAATTTATGACAGGAAGTAACAAAAATAAGAAGAATCTCAAGGAAACCTTAATAAATGCGTTGTTACCTGCAATTATTACTGCTACCCTTGCTATACCTACTACTATATTATCTGTTAACTATTCAACAGATAAAAATTTTGAAAGTTGGGTAGAACAGAATAACATACAATATGAGACTCAGCTTCAACAAGAAGTTCTTAAAAAGAGATTAGAACTCATAGAAGAATTATCAAATTTATATAATCAAAGGGAACTTGCTGAAATGGACTCAACATCTTTCTTCGAAGCTTACGGAAAAAATGTAGAAGACAGCTTAAAAGGCACTATAGAAGATTTAGGTGAACTATTCGAAAAAGAATTAAATGAGACTATAATGGAGGATAAAGAGGAATACAAGATTCTTAATGAATGGAAGAGAAAATGGAGCCAATTAGAGACTAAATCTAATTTATATTTTGGTGAGAGTACTAGAAACGCATTTCATCAATATTGGGCTGCCGGTGGGCCTTGGTATCAATTAGATAATGTTAAAGAAAATAAAGAGGAACTTTTTTATAACATTTTAAATACAATGCGCGATGAACTAGATACACCTCTACCAGAACATCTCATTGTTGATGATGAAGAAGAAAAATAAATATTGATATTTGTTTTTGAAGGACTACTGTATGTGGTCCTTTTTTTATTTTATTTACTACATTGTCAAAATGCAATTTACTAAGCCTTGATTAAAATTCATTTTTAATGTCTCCATAAGTAGCTTTAACCTTTAATATTAACATTTCTTCCTTAACTAAACTGCCTGGAGTTGAAGAAGAAAAAGCCACCTAAGTTGGCAGCTGTTCTTTAAGATAAGCACACTTATAGTTGAAGAACGTATCAGAACCTCAAAGTAAAGTTCGGTGAAATTCTTTTACTAAAACCAATCTAACTGTACAGTCTTAATTATCTTTGGAAGCTTTTTTACCTGCACAATTTGGACATTTAGATGAATTACTAACTCTATTATTCGGTGTCGCTTTCCAATAATGTTCAGGGTTACTTTGACATTCCCACCATACTTTCTTTTTAGAACTATACGTAATTTTGTAGGGGGTTAATTCGCCATTCAAAGTGGGATGCCATTCTTTCGCTAACTAACCTGTTATTCAAGAATATGGACCGATTGTTGAAATTGGTTACTAACAATTTTTAAATAACTTTATTTATTTTAAAACGACTTTATTGTAAATTATTCAACTTTATTAGCTATATACAATATAATTTCCTTGTTACCCTTTGTAAGGAAAATCAATAACTCCTAACAAATCTAGAACCACCTATATCAACCAAACTCTCTAATAATCCATGGAATCTGTTAGGAATCTTGAATAAGCTACTATAATGTTTAACGAATTATTCAGTATTCACCTCGAATTTTGCGATACCAACTTGCTTTAGAGGTTTCATTGAAGTGAGTGTCGTATAAGTTATTAAATCATCTTTTGTTTCTATAAAATCACTTGTCAATTCTCCTTTTTCTACATCTAAAATTGCATATCCTCTATCACTATCATAGATAATTTGATAAAGGTTATCTTCACATTCATTTGTGAAATACTTACCTATTTCATACTTTATTTCTGTTTTTTTGATATTATATTCCATCCGTACTTCCCACCCTTCTATTATTTTATAATTTACAATTTGAAGGAACACCTACCATTATTATTTTTATCTCTCCACCACTTATATTTAAACTTCGTTTTTAAAATCTTTTTTGTCTAAATGAGCAATCTGCAATTAAAAGTTTAAGCTTAATTATCTAATTAATATCACATACATTTTTTTGCTGCTTACCAAGTTGTCCAATATCTCTTTCTACAATGTTATTTTCAGTTGAATTATCACATCTATAAAATTAGGAAGAGCTTGATATTCCCTAGTTTAATTATATACCTATCTCCATATTCAGTAACTATCAGAGTATGGAGATAGTATTTATCCAATAAGACTCAATTGTATCAAACTTGCAATTCTGCTCCACAATTCATTCATTCTTTGTACCACCAATATAAGACAACTCTTTCCACCTTAATATATTTGGATTTGATATTTCATTTACTTTATTCATCAACCCAACAAATCTTATAGGTATTGGATACTTATATATATTATACTGGTAGTCAACTTTAAATCCCTTAGTTTTTCCAATTAGATAGTGTAATTTTGGTAAATTATTTGCTTCATATAGTATCCTTATTATTTTCGTTGAATATTGTGTTTCAAAAAACATTAACAAATAATTACCATTTTTGAATTTCAAAACATCATATGTTGTAGTTTCTAATACTTTTTGATAGTCTGTATTATTAACTACCTTTGTTAGGATTTGCTTATAAGAATTAAAACCAAAGTGTCTATACATAAAATTATATACATCGCTTATCTCACATAAATGTAAATCCACTTTTAGAGCGAATTCATCCATAGCTATTAAATAAGCTGAAATAATTGTTTCCCAACGTTGACGTAACTTAGAATCATTGGCTATATCTCGCACTACTATTAAAATATCAGTGATTTCATTTTTATCCTTACTACTTTGTAGATATAACCTATAATTTTTAAACTTCTCAACTAATTGTGTGTATCGCTCTGTACCTCGATCCAGTTCGATTGCTATTTTTCTTTCTCCATATTTCACTTCAGCATCCATTCTTAATTTTTGATTCTTTCCATATTTGCGTACACTATATAAATTATTTCGGTATTCAAATTCTTCATTTCTATCTATCGATATATTTATGAAAAAATCTACAAGCATCAAATGATGTTCGAGTTGGTTAAAGGGTGGTGAATGAACATCATAATGAAAGAATCCCTGTTTTTCAAAACTATAATCAGGAACCCATCCCACCCCTTCAAAATCATCCTGTATCATATAATATGATTGAATTTGTGATAATCCTTTCGATGTTAAATAATATAGGGAATGCTTTATTCTTTTATTATTTGATTTATTAAAATTCACAAACCCTTTATCTACTAAATGTGCCAACTGACTATAAGTGTACTTTTCTTGAGACCTTGTAAGTATGCGCGTATTATATAGATATTTAGCAATTTGAAGAGCAGTAGCTCCTCTTAATACATACAACACTCTCAAAATTTTTGACTGTCTATTTGATAATGAATATAAATCATATTTTTCTTTCACTAGTTTTCCCTACCAATCATATTATTTAGGGGAATTAGGGCCTATTAGTATAATAAATACCCCTTTGAAAGGTAGCTATTTGAAGGCTTTTTGCAAGACTTAGGGGTATTAGGGGATGATTAGTAAAAAAAAATACCATCATTGATTCTAGAATTTCCTATTAACTTGCCCCTATTACCCCTAATACCTAATAAACATTGATTTCTAGAGCTCTTCCATAGGGTATATATAATTCCTATTAAGACCTATTTCCCCTAAAACTATTATTCTTTTATAATTTGGGATTTAGAAGGATAATTGACTTTCTACAATTCTTTTCAATTTTTATATAGTTCATTTCCTCCAAGATATAAAGCACCCTTTTTAGTTCATTAGCCGTTGAAAATCTTTTTTTTACTAGCTGCCATAAATCTTGATAATTTATTCTATCTTGTTCCTTAAATTTCTCCGAAGTAGTTAATTTTGACAAAATATATTTCACATCATTTAAATTTTCATTATCATTTATAATCCCATACGCAATTTCTGCATGTTGAATGAAGTAGTTTCTCAAACTATCTGCTTTTTGAAGTGTTTCTATAGAAATCTTTTTTGAAAAATTATTATTAATTGATGAGACATTACTGGCAATATGTATTAATCCAGAAATTCTGATTATTTGTCCACATAATTTCCCCAGCCAAGATTTAAAGTCCTGGTTAATATCCTGATTACCTAACATCCTTTCAATTTCCTTTAACATCTGAAACACATATTTTTGTGCTTCTTCATCAAATTCTAGAGTTAAAGGAGAATTAACCTTTATATCTAACAACTTTCGAATTCTTGATTTGTAATTTTCGTTTGTTGAAATAGGGATTTGTGGTGGATTAGTATCTCTTTCACCTACTAATGATTTAGGAATCGAATATAAAAATCTTTGAGTTAGACCACGAGAAGAAAAATTATTAGGTATCTCTTGAATAACAGTTGGTTGAACATAAAGCCCAATGGTCAATATTGGATTCTTTAGCGAGATACTTTTTCCACCTGTACGATCTATGGTTACATTACCACCACTATATGATTTAAGATAAATATCAATATTTATTTTATTTGAGTACCTACCAGCCATCATTTGAAAAACCTCTGCCCCTTCATCTGATAAAATTGATAAGCATTCATTATTATCAAACATTAATTGTGCAATTGTTTCAGGTGTTACATCATTTGTGAATAGTCGTAGCTCTTTAGGTATTACTTTTGCGCTATCATCAATTTCTCTGGACATATTTTTAATCTTTATCAATATAGTCTTAGATTTTTCTTCATCCTCTTGTTTGCTATATTGTTGTTGTAAATAATCTATTCTTTTTACTTTAGTATTTCTTTCCGCTTTCTCTTCTAAAATAATTTTCGATAATCTGCTATTTTCTTCAATTTCATAGCTTAAAATCGGTTTTAGAAACAACTTATAAACTGCAGTTTTTCTTTCTGATGATTCTAATGCAATAACTGAATAAGTATTTAATGATTCTATCCAAGAACTTTTATTTGCCCTGATATTAAACTTCCCACCAATAGCAGTAGATAGTATTGCTAAACTATTCATCGCAGCAGCATCAATTGGAGTTTGTGTTTCAATTGCAACTGCTTCAATAAAATCTCTTAACCATCCTGGAAATATACTAGTATCAAAAACCGGTAAAACTTTATTATCCAATTCAATAGGAGTTTCCCAATCTGATAGGACGGTTTCAGAAAAAACTGTCTTTATATCTTCGCTATTCAATTCTTTCCCCTCCTAATTCTTTTTTTAATACTTCATACTCATCGTCTTTAACTTGCCCCCGCTTATTTAAAAACTATTTTTATGTAAGAAAATATCAATTTCTTTTTTTGATACCCTCTTAATACCTTCAATTTCACATATAGCTAGCCCCATTTTTCTAAATTTGATAAAACTGTTGTAACTTACCCCTGCATAATTCGCACCTTCCTTAAGAGACATCCACTCCCTGTTTAACATTTTTTCTTCTTTTTCTGTTATTGCATCTTTTATTGCATTTATCACCAAAGACTTTAATTGGTTTTCTAATTCAGGAATAAGATTTAACTCCACTTTCATGCTATCACCACCCTTTACAGTAAAATTTAGGTATTATCAAAATATATCATAATTAAATTATACAATATGACACATTTTGATAATACAACAATATATGACATTATTTGAAAATGTCAAGTTCACAATATGACATCTCATGAAATTTAATGTAATATAGATACACAAACATAAATAGAAAGGGGTTAGCAGATAACATTATGAGCCTAACTTTAGGTAGTAAAATAAAAGATATAAGATTAAATTTAGGTCTTAGTCGAGAAGAATTTGGAAGTTTAATAAATGGAGCAAATATAAGTCTAGTTTCTAAATGGGAAAATAATAAAAGTGTACCTGGAATTGAGAGACTACATCTTATAGCTAAGCAGGGTAATATTACTTTTGAGGACTTAATAAAACACGAAGATTCTAATTATTTTTCAGAGAAGATAGAAAAGATAAAACAAGAAATTGATAAATCATATACTAATTTAAAAAGAATTGAAATGGATTTAAATGAAGCTGAAATTAAAACAAGAAATGCTAAACTAAATTCAACGACTGCTTTAGAGATATTTGATTTTATTGATACTCAATATGCCCCTTCTCACCTAACAAAGAAGATGAACATTGAATTAGAAAAACTCAATCTATTAAAAAATGAGTTAAAAGAATTGGCGAGATTATCAGAAAAACTGAAGTCATACGAAGATTATATTGAAGTTGAGGAAGTACTAAATAATCCACATAAAAATTTAAATGAAATAAGTATAGAGAGAATTTTATCATTAGATAGTAAAATTACTTTAAATAATAAAACTTTATCAAAAGAAGAAAAAGAAAAAGCACTACAAATACTTAAGCTTGTCTTTAAATAATAAATACACTTCCCCTTAAACACTTGCCCCCACAAGCATCTAATAGGAGGAAATACTATGTCAAATATACAATGTTACAAAGCAAAAGATGGGAAAAGACTATACAAATTTCAAATTTATATTGGAACTGATCCACTTACAGGTAAGCGTAAAAAAACAACTAGAAGTGGATTTAAGACAAAGAAAGAAGCACAACTAGAGCTCTCCCGAATTCAATTAGAAATATTTAAAGGTACATTTACTAAGCAGGCTGCAGAAACCTATCAAGACGTATTTAAATTATGGATTGTACAATATGAGAAATCAGTTCAAGAAAGTACTTTTGTTAAAACAACAGGTCTCTTTAAAAATCATATTTTACCTTCATTAGGCCACTATCGAATTAGTAATATAAATGTGGATGTTTGTCAAAAACATGTTAATGAATGGTTTAATAGGTTACAAAAGTTCAGAACTGTGAAGGCTTATTCCTCAAAAGTATTGGATTTTGCCATGAAGCGTGGCCTTATACAAAGCAATCCAATGAAGTTGGTGGAAACACCTATTCGTCTAGAGCAACCCGATGATGATGGACTAGAAAATTTCTATACACGTGAACAATTATTAACTTTTTTAAAATGCTTAGAAAAAGAGAATAATTATAAAGCTTATGTGTTTTTCAGACTATTAGCATATAGTGGTATGCGAAAGGGAGAAGCTTTAGCTCTAACATGGAATGATATTAATTTCAAAGATAGTGAAATTCGCATAAATAAGGCTTTATCGCGTGGAAAAGATAATCAGCTTTATGTGAAAACTACAAAAAATAAAAAAGCTCGTACTATCAAAATGGATAACTCAACAATGGATATATTAAGGAATTGGAGAAAAAAACAGGAACAGGATTATTTAGTGTTAGGTTACAGTACTACTAGCCTGAAGCAGCTTGTTTTCAGTAACGAGGTAAATTCATTTCTTCAGCCAACTAAAACACGCAAATGGATTATATATGTGCAGAAAAAATACAATCTAGACAAAATTACAACACACGGATTACGTCATACTCACTGTAGTTTACTATTTGAAGCAGGTGCAACCATTCCAGAAGTTCAAGAGCGATTAGGTCACGATGATGTTCAAACAACAATGAACATTTATACTCATGTAACGAATAAAGCAAAAGAAAATGCTATTCTTAAATTCGTTAATTACTTAGATGATTCTAACGAAGAAACTACCGAATAAAAAATGCCAAAAAAAATGCCATTGGTTGAAATCCATTGAGTTTTTATGAAACAGACAAAATAAAAAACCCTTGATTTACAAGGGTTTTGACACTGTTTGAAATCAGTTGATTTCGTATTATGGAGACGGCGGGAGTCGAACCCGCGTCCAGAAACTCCAATACTTAAGCGTCTACGCGTGTAGTCTGCCTATTTACGATTCGCGTGGCATTATGCCGACAAACAGGCGTCCTGCACGCTAGCTTGGAAATCTCTTGCCGGTGACTCAAGCGGCACCACCGACCGTATCCCACTAAAGTTGGGCCCTACGTTATCCACATGGGCGATGGATAGGCAGAGCGCTTACGAGCTTACGCTGCGAAAGCTAAATTTTGTTGTTTGCCAGTTATTATATAACTTCCGTTGATGACGGAGCCGAGACCTCCGACGCGCAGCTCAAGCTTGAACCATCCCTGTCGAATCCGTAACGTCCCCCTATATAAGAGAGATGTGTTTTCACACATACGGCATAAAAGGCGGTGAAGCTTTAGCCTTTAGCTACTGGCAATTTGTATACTTAGTATAAAACATTTTTGGATAATCAGCAACACCTCTGATTATTCCTTTCTTTCTAAAGTTAACCAACCAAAGAATTACACTATTCTTATACCCTTTAGTTAAACGGTCAAACATTAATATTATTTTCAGATAATAATATCTTCTTTTAATATTGGTTCTTAGCCTTAAACGCACGTTCCATTTCACGCTTGGCTTCCTTCTTCTTCAGATCATCACGCTTGTCGTAATTTTTCTTACCCTTACCTACGCCGATCAATAGCTTTGCATATCCGTCTTTGATGTACATTTTTAGAGGGACGATTGTGTAGCCTTCTTGTTTAGTACGACCGAGTAGTTCACTGATTTGCTTTTTATGTAAAAGCAATTTACGCACACGTAATGGATCATGGTTGAAACGGTTCCCTTGATCATATGGGCTGATATGCATATTGGAAATCCATGCTTGGTTATTACGGATTTGAACGAAGGAGTCCTTTAGTTGAATCTTCCCTGCTCGAATTGATTTGATTTCTGTTCCTTGCAAGACCATTCCGGCTTCAATCGTTTCTTCGATGAAGTAATCATGGTTTGCTTTTTTGTTTTGTGCTAATACTTTTCCAGTTCCTTTTGCCACTTGCGACACCTCACAATCTTTCATGTCAAAACAAGATTTTAGATTTGCTTTGATACAAAACAATACCCCAAGTGCGAACTTCAATCACACTTGGGCTAATTCAAATTATCGTTTTTTCGATTTTTTCTTTTTGTTTTTCTTTGCTACGCCTTCGTAAAACTTTTGCTTTTGTTTTACTTTGCGTTCGCCTGAGCCTGAACCACCTGAACCAGAGCCACCACCAGATCTATCTTGGCCTCTTGATTCTCCACGGCGTCCGCCTCTTCCTTTTTCATCGCGTTCGCCTTCTTTTACGCGACGGCCACCACCACGACCTTCTCGACCTTCGCCTTCAGATCTTCTGCCTGAACCGGCATGAATGACTTTTGGCGCGCTTTTGCGTGTTCGGCCACCATATGATTTCACCATATCGACCACTTCAAAGTCAACAGAGGACTCTTCTATTGTAACATTTGCGACGCGAACCTTCACCTCATCCCCAATACGGAAGATGCGGCCTGTGTGTTCACCCACCATGATCATTTGACGGTCATCAAAACGATAATAGTCATCTGTCATATTGCTGATGTGAACAAGTCCCTCGATTGTATTTGGCAGCTCCACGAACATTCCGAAGTTTGTAACGGACGAAACCATCCCTTCGAATTCTTCGCCAATTTTGTCGGACATGTATTGTGCTTTTTTCAGTGCGTCTGTATCACGCTCGGCATCGACTGCACGGCGTTCACGTTCAGATGTATGGTCGGCAATTTCATCCATTCTCTGTGCCCATTTGAACTGCGTTTCTTTCGATAGATCCCCTTCGATTAGGTACGTACGAATTAATCGGTGAACAATTAAGTCCGGGTAACGACGAATTGGTGATGTAAAGTGCGTATAGTAATCCGTTGATAATCCAAAGTGACCAATCGATTCAGGGTAGTACTTCGCTTGTTGCATCGAGCGAAGTAGCATTGTCGAGATGACCGGCTCTTCCGGCATTCCTTCGATTGCTTTAATAATTTCCTGTAACGCTTTTGGATGTACTGAATTTCCTGAACCTTTTACCACTAGCCCGAAGTTTGTTACAAACTCAAAGAAGCGTTGAAGCTTTTCCGGTTTTGGGTCTTCGTGAATACGGTAAATGAATGGTACGTTCATCCAGTGGAAATGCTCTGCCACTGTTTCGTTGGCAGCAAGCATGAATTCTTCAATCAAACGCTCGGATACAGTACGTTCACGAAGAACGATATCCTGTGGCCAACCTTCATCATCCACCAACACTTTGGACTCTTTAAAGTCAAAGTCGATGGCACCGCGCTCCATACGTTTCGTTCGTAGGATTTCCGCTAAGTCCGCCATGTCCTTGAACATCGGCACAAGCTTTTCATAGCGCGCTTTTAACTCTTCATCGTCCTCTTCCAAAATCTTATAAACATCCGTATACGTCATACGTTCCGCTGTCTTAATAACACTTTGGAAAATTTCATGCTCCACTACTCGTCCGTTTTGGTCAATTACCATTTCACATGAAAGTGTTAAACGGTCCACCTGTGGATTTAACGAACAAATCCCATTCGATAAACGGTGTGGAATCATCGGAATCACTCGGTCTGTTAAATAGACACTTGTCGCTCGATCATAGGCTTCCTCATCAATAATCGAGCCTTCTGTTACGTAATAGCTAACGTCAGCAATATGAACACCTAATTTATAAGTGCCATCTTCATTTTTCGTTACCGTTACGGCGTCATCCAAGTCCTTCGCATCGGCACCGTCGATTGTCACAATCATCTGGTTACGTAAATCACGGCGACCAACTAAGTCAGCTTCCGTAATTTCGTCCGGCACTTCCCCGGCTGCATCGACTACTTCTTGTGGGAACTCTGGTGGAATGCCATGCTTGTAGATGATGGATAAAATATCGACACCCGGGTCATTTTTGTGTCCCAGGATTTGTGTAATCATCCCAGTGGCAGATTTGATTTCATCTGGCCAATTCGTTACTTCCACGACTACCTTATGGCCATCTACTGCACCAAGGGAATCTTCCTTTGTCACGAAAATATCCATATTTAACTTCTTATCATCCGTTACAACAAATCCAAAGCCGCGATTCGCTTGGTATGTACCGACAAAAGTCGTTTTGCTGCGTTCGATAACCTTTGTGACAGTACCCTCTCGTCGATCACCTGATGTCTCTTTTAACACACGGATCAGCACGATGTCTCCATTTAAAGCACCGTTGATTTCGTGAGGTGGAATAAAGATATCATCCATTCCCTCTTCTTCAGGTGTCACGAAACCAAACCCTTTGGCATGGCCGATAAATTTCCCGCGAAGCAGGTTCATACGCTCCGGCAGTCCATAACGGTTCGCACGGGAACGGACAACGGATCCTTCGTCTTCCATGCGGACAAGCGTTTTAATTAATTCCTTGAATTCCTCTGCGTCTTCTAACCCGAGCAATTCTTCTATTTCATCCACCTTTAGCGGTTTATAGTCGTCTTGTTTCATTAAATCTAATATACGCAGTTGTAATTCATTTTTTTGTGCCATATATTTTCCCTCCTTTTTGCAATACTAATTGTATCTCACGTATCGATTATTCATTTTCCCAATCCAGTGATTGTAAAAACTCATAAACCGTTTCATGTAATAATTGTTTTTCTTTATCTAGCGTAATGACATGCCCTGAATGCTCGAACCATTTGATTTGTTTGTTTAAGGATTCCACCTCTTCGTATATAGTATGAGCAGATTGAGGGTCAATAATTTCATCATTTTTAGATTGTATGACGAGAATCGGCGCATATACCATATCCAGCTCTTGGCGAACGTCTGATACCAGCTGCTGTAATTGTGGTAGGGAAGGCATTCCTTTGGATTTTATGACCTCTACTTCTTGTTCGATCATTTCCTCGGATTTCCCTTCAAAACGCTTATAGTCCTTCGCATACTTCAGAACCCCTTGAAACATTTTGTCGGTCGTTCTCATCGTCATGGGGGAACACATCGTAACGATTCCCTTTACAGGCTCCATTAAACTTAGTTTTAAGGAAAAGACGCCCCCTAATGACAAGCCTACAACGGCAATTTCATCGTAGCCAGCTTCTTTTAATGTTGCGTAGCCCTTCTGGACGTCTTGCCACCACTCATCTGGAGAAGTGACGATGAGTTCCTCCGGTGGAACACCATGCCCTTTATAGTGAGGGGCGTGACTTGTATAGCCTTGTTTTTCAAGAAATCGCCCAAGCATCCTTACATCCGAAGAGCTACCTGTAAACCCATGTAGAAGTAGGACAGCACGTTTTCCTGCTTGAAAGAAAAATGGTTTTAATTCGGCATTACGCATAGATTCGGTCCTCCAAAAATTTCTTATGTATACAGTATTTTCTCCTATTATTATAAATCAAAACACGTACTGCTTGTTGTTTGTGCACTTATTAATTTATTGGAGTAGTATGTGGAGTGATTGTAGTTTGTATTACTTGCGAGTTTTGTGTGCTTAGTTGCGAGTTCGGACCTTTTACTTGCGACTTTTGCTCGCTTACTTGCGACTTTGGATGATTTACTTGCGACTCCAAGTTTTACTTGCGAATTCAAGTTAGTTACTTGCGAGTTCGGGCCTTTTACTTGCGACTTTTACTCGCTTACTTGCGACTTTGGATAATTTACTTGCGACTTTGGATAATTTACTTGCGACTCTAAGTTTTACTTGCGAATTCAAGCTATTTACTTGCGAGTTCGGGCCTTTTACTTGCGACTCCAACTTTCACTCGCGAATTCGGGCCACTTACTCGCCACTCCCCACAAATTACCTTGCCTACATAACTTTGGTAATTTTCAAAGTTAAATTAAAACGCCTAACCATGCTCGGTTAGGCGTTGCATTCTTTATGAATCAATCTATCCGTTATATTTTTACGATTGCTAAAGCTAAGATAAAGAATAAAACTGCAAGAACGATTGTTATTCTATGTAAGACTAAATCCATTCCTCTTGCTTTTTGTTTACCGAAAAGTTGTTCAGCTCCACCTGAGATGGCACCTGATAATCCTGCACTTTTCCCAGATTGTAATAATACGATCACGATCAATGCAAGGCTTACGATAATTAGTAATGTTAAAAACAAAGTATGCATAACTCCACCTCCTGAAATAGAAACTTCATTAGAAAACTTGACTTATCGCCAAGCTTTTTTAGGTGATAAGCCTTAGTTGCACTTATGGCTATAACGAAAGTTTGAAACTTTTTTATAGGCCAACAAAGTACATTATAGCAAAAATAGGTTGAAAATACAATAATCTAACGGCATAATGATTGACAAAACTATATTTCCTTCTTTTAACTATCTTCCTGATGTGAACTTTCCATTAAACTATTTTTCTTCATTTAAGAAGAAAATTGGCTGAGACTCCATTCCTAATCTACTAAAAATGTCCCACTCCCTAACTTAGTAGTTTCTCACTATTTCTAACTTAATAATGTTTTATTCTCTTTTTCTACATATTAAACTAATTTTTCAGAATTTTATTGTAATTCTAAAATCTTTGTCATAGAATGATAAGCAAACAATCGAAAAGGAGTTACATCAGCATGAACACTTTACAAAAAATCGGAAAGTTCGCCGGCGATACTTTCGCACTTTGGGTTTTAGTCGCTGCTGGCTTTGCTATTTGGCTACCTGAAAACTTTACATGGTTAGGGAATTATATTACGCCATTATTAGGAATCGTTATGTTCGGTATGGGGATGACGATTAAATTAAATGACTTTAAATTGATTCTAATGCATCCAAAAGGAGTGGCCATTGGCGTTGTTTCACAGTTTGTTGTAATGCCATTACTTGCTTTTGCATTGGCCAAGATCTTCGCACTATCTCCTGAAATTGCTGTAGGGGTTATTCTAGTAGGCTGCTGTCCGGGTGGTACATCTTCAAACGTTATGACTTACTTAGCAAAAGGAAATACTGCTTTATCTGTAACGATCACTTCCGTAACAACTTTACTGGCACCGATTATGACACCTGCATTAATCTATTTACTTGCTAGCGAATGGTTGCCAGTTTCATTTTCTGCAATGTTTATGTCTGTAGTAAAAGTAGTTTTAGTACCAATCATTTTAGGAATTTTAGCTCAGCTGATCTTCAAACCACTTGTTGAAAAAAGCGTTGCCATCTTACCGACAGTTTCCGTTATTGCCATTGTATTAATCGTAGCAGCGGTTGTAAGTGGAAGCCGCGACCGTATTTTAGAAACTGGGTTAATCATTTTTGCCATCGTTATTTTACACAACGGTTTGGGCTACTTATTTGGCTATCTGATCGGAAAACTATTCAAGCTTAACTATGAAGACAAAAAAGCGGTTTCCATCGAGGTTGGGATGCAAAACTCTGGATTGGGTGCGAATTTAGCCATGGCACACTTTGATCCAGTATCAGCCGTTCCAAGTGCCATCTTCAGCTTCTGGCACAATATCTCGGGACCGATTTTAGCAACTTATTGGAGTTCAAGAGCTTCTCGAAAAAATAAAGACAATGAACAAACAGATATTCCGGAAGTAGTAGAAGCATAAATTTTAGGGATTCCCGTAAAAGTGATGAAGTTACCTTTTGCGGGAATCTTTTTATTTCCATAGAAAACTCTTTCAATTTACATTACTTAACAATAATTTACATCCCTGAAACGCTATCTAAATAACCTTCTAATAGAATGAAAAACGAAAATACTATTCTATTAGGAGGATTTGTAAATGCCAGGTTTAAAGAAAAAATGGTTATCAGCAGCCCTAGTTGGAACACTTGCTCTATCATCGATCAGCTTTGCGACTATGAATGCACAAGCAAAAGAGAAAGAAAAGGACAAGAAAACAGAGAGTGCCAAAAATGTCATCATGCTAGTGATGGATGGAAGCAGTGATAACGTTAGTACGATTGCCCGTTGGTATAAGGGTGAAAGTTTAGCTTTAGATACTATTTTAACTGGAGCAGTTCGCACATATTCAGCTGAATCGGCAGTTACAGATTCCGCCCCTGCTGCAACGGCCCTTGCAACTGGAAATAAATCAAATAGTGGCTATGTTGGGGTATTACCATCCCTTGTAACGACTCCTGGTGTTGAACAGGTCGCGAAAGAAGATGCCTTTAAACCTGTAGCAAACGTATTAGAAGGAGCAAAACGTTCGGGACGAGCTACCGGAATTATTTCTACTTCTGAAATTCAACATGCCACGCCAGCCGGGTTTTCTTCCCATGTGACAAGTCGTTCAAATTACGATGATATTGCAGAACAGCAAGTATACCAAAACATCGATGTGGTCCTTGGTGGCGGGAATGATTCTTTAAATAAAACACGTAAAGACGGCGACAACTTACTGGAGATTATTGAAGATAAAAAATATGACTTTGTGACAACACGAGACGAATTACAATCATCAAAGTCCAAGAAAATTTGGGGAAGCTTTGCACCGAGCTCATTAGCCTATGAGTTAGACCGCGAAAAAACAAAGCCTGAAGAGCCATCTCTAGCTCAAATGACGGAAAAAGCAATTAATACATTAAAGCAAGATAAAGACGGTTTCTTCTTAATGGTCGAAGGAAGCAAAATTGACTGGGCTGCCCATGCAAATGATCCAATCGGAATGGTTACGGACTTCTTGGAGTTTGACGATGCGGTAGCGGAAGCTCTTGAATTCGCTGAAAAAGATGGTGAAACGCTAGTCATTGCTGTAACAGACCATGGGAACAGCGGGATTACAATCGGGAACACAAATACAAACTCAACTTATGATAAAACACCGGTTTCGGCTTATATCGATCCACTAAAAGAAGCAACAATGACGGTTGAAGGGGCTTTAAGCTTACTTAAAAAGGACAAGTCCAACTTAGTCGAAGTTGCAGAAAGCTACGGATTAAAAGATCTAACTGCTGATGAGTTAAAAGCTTTACAAACAAGCAAGAATTTAGGTTCAACACTGGTTCAGCTACTTTCTACTCGTGCCAATATCGGGTTTACGACTGGTGGGCATACAGGAGATGATGTCTTCTTGTATTCTTATGGGCCATCCAATCCAACAGGTTTAATCGAGAACACGGATATCGCGCATACAATGGCAAGCGCAATGGGCTTCCAATTAGAAGATTTAACGAATGATATCTTTGTAGATGCTAAAGCCGAATTCGAAAAACTGGGCTATACAGTTAAAATTGACGCAACAGATGCAAACAACCCAGTGTTTGTAGCAACGAAAAAAACCCGTACCATCACGATCCCGGAAAACAGAAATACGGTATCCATTAAAATTGGCAATTCAAAAGGCAACTTCACTCGCGAATTCAATACGGTAACAGTTTACAATGGCGATAAATTCTTTATCTCAGAAGTCATGCTGAAATTCGCTAAATAATTAACTAGTGGACAAAGAGATAAGGCACTCACTAATTTTTGAAGTGAGTGCCTTATTTAACATTTAAATGAACACTGGATCATAAAGATTATCAGTGTCAAGAAGCGTACTATTTGAAGCAAGAGCCAGTGGAACCATTGTCTCAAATAATAGATTTCCGTCTTCGAAGGTTAACTTCCTTAAATTGATGTTAAAGTATTCCTTCATCCTCGCTTCAGTCATCACGTCTTCCACCTTACCAATAAGTGCTTTCTTTTCTTTAGCTATCATTAGAATTTTATCTGCTAAATAAAAAGCATGATTAGGATAATGGGTATTTATTATACAAGAGATGTTATGAATTTTGGCTAATTTCTTTAATGTTTCTAAAATTACTACTTGTTTTTGAATATCTAAATGAGATTCTGGTTCATCAAGAATTAATACCTCTGGGTCAGAAACTAGTGTGCGTGCAATTAGAGCTAACTGTAGTTCTCCTCCACTTACTTCATTACACGATTTCTTGGCAAGATGTGTTATCCCTACCTCTTTTAAGGCTTTATAAGCTTTTTCATAATCTTCTTTACGAGGCTTCGACATAGAACTAATATATGGGGCTCGTCCCATTACTACTAAATCCTCTAAAGAATAACCAAAGATCATTTTATGTGCTTGGGGTACATAGCCGATTTTTTTCCATAGCTCTTTTTTTGGGATTTTTGATAATGGTTCTTCATCAATAAGAGTAATTCCGCTCTTCCATTCATTTAAACCTGTTATACATTTTAACAAGGTTGTCTTCCCGGCACCATTTGGACCTAGAATCGCCATTATTTCCCCACGATTTAACGTAAAGCTTATATCCGATTCATACATAAAAGTGGTAGTTTCTTTTTTCTTGGCGTAATAGAAATTGCCATCTCTCACTTCAATTTTCATGTCCAGCTTCCTCCTGTTTTCCTTAGTAAAAATGCAAAGAATGGCGCACCAACAATTGCTGTTAAAATAGAAATTGGGATTTCAGCTGCAGTTAAGGAACGAGCTAAGGTATCAATTATTAATAGATATGCTCCCCCAAGCGCTAATGACATCGGCAGGACCTTTTCATTATTCGATCCTACAAACATTCGAGCAATATGAGGTATTATTAATCCTACCCACCCAACAATACCAGCGATTGCAACCGCTGCTGCCGTACAGAGGGTTGCCCCAATAATGACTAACCATTTTAGTTTTATGACAGAAATACCAAGCGATTGGGCTTCTTCATCTGGCAAAGTAAGCAAATTAATTCGCCAACGTACTGCTAATAGTAGGAAAATGCCTATTAATAAAAGTGGCCCAGCTGTCCATAAATCACGGTATGTAGCAGTACCTAAGCTCCCCATCAGCCAATAGGTAATCGATGGTAATTTTTCTTCTGGGTCGGCAACAAATTTTGTTAATGAAATGAGGGCATTAAACAATGCACTCGTTACAACCCCAGCAAGTACTAGCATAAATATCGGCAGGTTTTTACCCACTCCGCCGATCAAATATGTAAATGCAATAGCCAAAAGGCCAAATAGTAAAGCGAAACCTTGTATTGCGTAGCCATTGCCAAATAATAAGATTCCGATAGATGCACCAAATCCTGCACCAGCTGCAACACCTAAAATATCTGCACTCACTAAAGGATTGGCAAACATCCCTTGGAAAGAAGCCCCTGAAATGGAAAGACCCGCACCAACAAGCAGTGCAAGAATAATTCGAGGTAAACGGACTGTCATTACGACATTGTATTCCATAGGAGTCCACGTTTCTTCTATCGGAAAGGCATGGGAAGTCAAGATTTTTACTACAGTTACAAAATCAACTTCAAAGCGCCCTATCCCTAGTGAAGCAACAGCAATGATTAACGGGAAAATCCAGCATAAAATCAATTTCCAATTTTTCATTTTGAATCCTCAAATCCTTTAATATTTCGCAGCATCAGATGAGGGATGCAAAATTTTATGAATGTCTTCATCGGTTAAATCAAATTCATAGAAATCTTTATAATACGATCTAATTTCTTCTTTCATCTCATAATTAAATAAATCCGGTTGGTTAATGTTTGCTAACCATTTCAGCATTAATGGGGCGTCTCCACTAGGTGGGAACCAACGATAAATACCTAAAGGAATTTTATAAACCTGTTTATTTTGCACTGCTGCAACTTGACTCCAGTCCTGCCCTTCAATCGTATTGTTATAAAGATCCTCTGGTTGAATTTCAGTAAAGTTTGTGATGAAAATTATATCTGGGTTCCAAGAGTATACTTGCTCCATATTTACATCCTTGCGTCCTTCAATCCCACCATCTGCAGCGACATCGTTTGCTCCAGTAGCCGTGAGCCATTGATTACCGAAGAAGTTTTTACCTGATACTGTAATTGCCTGGTCTGATAATTGGTAAATCATTAAAGAATTCGGTTTCTCTTCAGCCGATAAACTACCAATCTTCTCGTTGATTTCTTTCTGAACGGACTGGCCAATTTCCAAGAACTTATCAGCTCGTTCAGTTGTATCAGCGATTTGAGCTGTTAACTCCAACCAGCTATTAAAAGTTGCCAGTGGTTCAGCTGCTGCCGCATCTATTGCTTTAATGGCAACTGTATTAATACCTGATTTTCGAGCTAACTCGATTGATTTTTCATCTGTAGAAAGTTCAAAATACACGTCTGGATTAATTTTCATCAATTCCTCAATATTCATTTCTCCATTTTGAACAAAAGATGTATCAGCTCTTAGTACCTCAGGTGACATTTTAGCTAGTATGGAGTTTTCTGCTGCATTGAATGAGTTTGGATGCATTCCAATGATTTCTTTCGTAGAATTTGTAGCTACATACCAAGTATGGAAATAAGGGAGAATTGAACCTGTTACGACTTCATCCACAACTCCAGGAATAGTAACTTCACTTCCAGTTTGGTCAACAACAATTCGTTCTTCAGCCGTTGTTTGAATTTCAGCACCTTCTCCATCATTTTCATGTGTAGAATTTTTATCTCCATCTTCTGAACATGCTGCTAACACTAAGGCTGAAAAAGCAACAGTAGCCATTATTTTTTTACTTTTTAACATCTAAATCTTCTCCTTTTTACGTCGAATAAAATATTTCTTTCTTAATCTCAGGATAATTTTTATGTTTCAATTATCTAGTTGAAAACAATTCTCATTACTGCTATTATCATAATTGATAATGATTTTCATTGTCAATAATAATTAAATTTACTATACTAATATTTTTTTTGAAATGAATTAAGGAGATGAAAAAATGGTATCTATGAAAATACTAAAGTTAGACGGAGGTCACGCTTTCAGTAGAGATGATCGTGCAATGGCTGGGGCAAATGTTGAAATGAAAAATGTAACAAATCTCGATCAGTACAAATTGGCAACGACAGATCTAACTCCGTATAATGTTTTAGTTGTAACTGATTTTATTGACCAAGAACATTTATTTGAGAACAAGGAGATTATAGAGCGATTTTTAGACGATGGAAAAATTGTAATAGCATGTACACACATATTTAGAAACTGGCTATCTGGAATTAATCCGTTTATGCCAAGAACAATTAGAAATCATATGGACTATGAGATGAAGGTTACAAACATGAAGTCTATTTTCCGAGGCGTCGATATGTTGGAACTTGCCTACCGAAAAGGTGTCTCTGGCTTCTACGCACGTGGCTATCACCCTTTAGCTAATCAGGAGGTAGAAGTACATCTTGCATTCCTGGATGGAACTCCTATTACATTTGTTGACCGTACGACTACAAAGGGTACGATTGTCGCTCATTCTGGCCGCGACCTTCTAACTTATGAAACCGGTGAAAATTCTACACAGTTAATTTCAAAGCAAACTTTAGAATGGATTGAATCAGAGTTAGCCCTCTTAGATAGAGAAAAGGAGATATTAGCATGAGAAAAATAGCTACATTGTATGGTGGACATGCCCCCCACTTCCGTACTTTTCATGAACCTAAAATTAATCAATACCTTGAAAAAATAATTTATTTACCTCACTTCCGAGAAACTGATTTAGTGGATATGGATATCTTGATCGTTCCATCCCAATTACATCTTGAGTTATTATTAGACGCTGCTCCTGCAATACACAGATTTGCTGAACTTGGTGGGATTGTTGTAGCCTTTGGTCCACAGCCGATTGATTGGATCCCTAATCAAAATTGGGAATTACGTCCCACAAACTTTTGGTGGTGGTTAGAAGATGGCGCTGATAGTGGTTTACGTTTGGTTGCTCCAGAGTATCCATTATTCCGCGACAGTTTTTTAGACATTGCAAAATGCACTTGGCATCAACATGGCGTATTCCACCTCTCTGAAGGGATGGAATCTCTAATCGACATGAAAGACGGAGGTTCATTATTGTATGTAGATAAAGTAAGCACAAATGGCACTTGGATTGTGACAACTTTAGATCCTGACTTCCATTTTGGTTCATATTTTATGCCTGCTACAGAACAGTTTTTGATGGGCTTTATTCCATGGCTAGCCAGTGGAGAAATTTAGTAAAAAAATAAGAGACTGACATTTTTAAACGTCGGTCTCCATTTTCTATACTAATTATGTTGTGCTTTCACTGACTGGCGGCGAGGCATGATGTTTTCTTTTCCGAAGCCACTCTTCTACTCCTCCAGTACCAATTAAAACGCCCAGAATAATAAGCATACAGCCAAATATTTGTGAAAGATGCATCTGCTCATTTAATATGACCACCGCAGCTATTAATGCGAAAATCGTACTCAAGTTATTGAATATCGCGGTTTCGGCTGTTCCGATTTTTTTGATCATCGAGTTAAACAAACTATGCCCGACTGCGGTTGCAAAAATCGCTGAAAATAAAAATACGATCCATAGTTCCAGGTTTAAGCTCGAAAATGCTAAAAATGATTTTGGTGTCGTCACAAGGTTATATACCATCATAATCGAAGAGCCGATTGTCAGCATATAGGCTGTTAATACAAGAGGTGGAATCGTTAATGTGATACGGCGAATGATGAAAAAGCTAAAGGCCTGAATGACAATTGACAATAAAACATAGACATCCCCCATCACAAATGCCGTTACAGCCGAAACATCGTCCACTACTGCAATAATAATTCCTACAAAACCAACGACAAACCCTGTGAATCTTAGTTTCGTTAAGGAAGTCGCTCTTGTGGCAACTGCAATAATGGCCGTAATCAATGGCGCCAGCCCAAGAATAAGTGAAGCCTTCACAGCTGTCGTTTGTGATACGCCCTCTGCCAATAAGGAGTGATGAGCTATCACCCCTAATAATGTCGCTAGTAAAACCCATTTCCAGGGCATTTCTTTATAGATAATTTTCTTTTTCATCACGAACAGTATGAGAAATAAAGTGATTCCCGCAAGAAATATCCGAGCCCCTTGCATCACGAGAGGTGGGATATCAAACACAAGCAGCTTTAATAGAGAGACATTCAGCCCCCACAAAAACATTGTTAAAATCATTGTTCCATACACTTTTAGCATGGTCATCCCCCTTAAATGTCGGCATCTACTGTAGGGTCTCTCGACAGTTTATTCCTCTTTTTGATATCTCAGTATAGCATTCTTTTAAATGAAATTTTAGTCTATCTCTAAATTTAAGACGATGGTTTCGTTTGCAGTAATGTAAGGCCCATCGCAATAAATACAAACCCTGTGAATTTGTTAAAAGCTGTTGAAATTTTGGCATTGCTTCGTAATTTGTTCGTGGCCATTGACGAGAAATAGGCAGTTATGATACACCAAACCAGCCCGGCCAATGTAAAAGTAAGCCCCAGGATAATAAACGGTGTCGGGCTTGAAATCCCTGAATTCGTTTGAATAAATTGCGGAAGAAATGCTAAGAAAAATAAAGCGACCTTAGGGTTCATCACATTCGTTAACAGACCTTGAAAGAAAATCTTTTTATGGCTATGTTGTGGCATTTCTTGCTCTTTATTTTCTTCATTCTTTGAAATGATCATTTTTATACCCAAGTATGCTAGATACACGGCACCGGCGACCTTGACTACATTAAATAGAAAAACGGATTGCATTAAAAGGACCGATAGCCCAAATGCGGCTAATAATGTATGCACCACTGCCCCTGTAGAAATCCCTAAAGCTGAATAGATTCCTGCCATCCTGCCTTGAGAAATACTTCTACTCACCACATACATCGTGTCAGTACCAGGCGTTAAAATCAGCAAGATTGCTGCAACCAAAAAAACCTCAAAATTTATGATTCCAAACATTTACAATCGCCTCCTAATTAACATCTTAATCTTCGATAATTCAGAAATCAATATACAATATAAAGACAGAATATTGATGGAGTTATTTAAGCGAAATTGTAACAACGAGGAGAAGTTGCGTTCGACGATGTAGATTGGATTCACTGTAAAGTGGGGTAAGTTTCTTAACGGGGTGGTTTGATAAGTGCATCTTGCTTATGAAATGCACCTTACAGCAAAATGGGCTTCAAAATGCAGTTAATCTCCCTTATGAAATGCATCTCAGAACCGAATGGGCTTCCAAATGCAGTTCCTCTTGCTTATGATGCACTTCTCCAACTCGATTCCCCCTTCAGAAAGTGCTTCATCATCACTCGCATGCACTTCTCCAACTTGATTCCCCTTCAGAAAGTGCTTCATCACCTTCATGATGCACTTCTCCAACTTAATTCCCCTTCTTAAAGTGCTTCATCACCTTCATGATGCACTTCTCCAACTTGATTCCCCTTCTTAAAGTGCTTCATCCCCACCATGATGCACTTCTCCAACTTGATTCCCCTTCAGAAAGTGCTTCATCACCTTCATGATGCACTTCTCCAACTTGATTCCCCTTCAGAAAGTGCTTCATCACCTTCATGATGCACTTTCCCAACTTAATCCCCCTTCAGAAAGTGCTTCATCACCTTCATGATGCACTTCTCCAACTTAATGCACCTTCAGAAAGTGCTTCATCACCTCTATGATGCACTTCTCCAACTTGATCCCCCTTCAGAAAGTGCTTCATCACCTTCATGATGCACTTCTCCAATTTGATTCCGCTTCAGAAAGTGCTTCATCCCCACCATGATGCACTTCTCCAACTTAATCCCCCTTCAGAAAGTGCTTCATCACCTTCATGATGCACTTCTCCAACTTAATCCCCCTTTAGAAAGTGCTTCATCACCTCTCTGATGCACTTCCCCAAGTTAATCCCCCTTCAGAAAGTGCTTCATCCCCACCATGATGCACTTCTCCAACTTAATCCCCCTTCAGAAAGTGCTTCATCACCTCTCTGATGCACTTCTCCAACTTGATTCCCCTTCAGAAAGTGCTTCATCACCTTCATGATGCATTTCTCCAACTTAATCCCCCTTCAGAAAGTGCTTCATCAGCTTCATGATGCACTTCTCCAACTTAATCCCCCTTCAGAAAGTGCTTCATCCCCACCATGATGCACTTCTCCAACTTAATCCCCCTTCAGAAAGTGCTTCATCACCTCTCTGATGCACTTCTCCAACTTGATTCCCCTTCAGAAAGTGCTTCATCACCTTCATGATGCATTTCTCCAACTTAATCCCCCTTCAGAAAGTGCTTCATCAGCTTCATGATGCACTTCTCCAACTTAATCCCCCTTCTTAAAGTGCTTCATCACCTCTCTGATGCACTTCTCCAACTTGATTCCCCTTCAGAAAGTGCTTCATCCCCACCATGATGCACTTCTCCAACTTGATTCCCCTTCAGAAAGTGCTTCATCACCTTCATGATGCACTTCTCCAACTTGATTCCCCTTCAGAAAGTGCTTCATCAGCTTCATGATGCACTTCTCCAACTTGATTCCCCTTCAGAAAGTGCTTCATCACCCCCATGATGCACTTCTCCAACTTGATTCCCCTTCAGAAAGTGCTTCATCACCTTTATGATGCACTTCTCCAACTTGATTCCCCTTCAGAAAGTGCTTCATCACCTTCATGATGCACTTCTCCAACTTGATTCCCCTTCAGAAAGTGCTTCATCATCACTCGCATGCACTTCTCCTACAAAATCTCCCTTCATCCAGTACTTCATCACTACCATGATGCACTTCTCCGACTTAATGCACCTCCCTAAAGTACCTCATCCATCCTACGAATCTCCTGGCCCCTCCCACACCCCTCCACAATTTTCGCAAACAAAAAAACCACCCAATCCATCAAGAGGATCGGGTGGCCATAAGCTCACGATTAGCGTAAGTTGTAGAATGATTTTAAGCCTAGGTATTGGCTAGTTTGTGCTAGTTGGTCTTCGATGCGAAGAAGTTGGTTGTACTTCGCTACGCGGTCTGTACGAGATGGTGCACCAGTTTTGATTTGACCCGCGTTTGTTGCTACGGCGATGTCCGCGATTGTCGCGTCTTCTGATTCACCAGAGCGGTGAGAAATGACAGCTGTGTAACCCGCGCGTTTTGCCATTTCAATTGCATCGAACGTTTCCGTTAAAGTACCGATTTGGTTTACTTTGATAAGAATTGAGTTTCCTACACCTTGCTCAATTCCTTGAGACAATTTGTTTGTGTTTGTTACAAACAGGTCATCTCCAACAAGCTGAACACGGTTACCGATACGTTCTGTTAATAGCTTGTGGCCAGCCCAGTCGTTTTCGTCCAAGCCGTCTTCAATTGAGATGATTGGGTATTTAGAAGTTAACTCTTCGTACCAATCAACCATTTCTTCCGAAGTTTTTACCACACCTTCACCATCTAGGTGGTATTTGCGGTCTTCTTTATTGAATAGCTCTGAAGAGGCAACATCCATTGCAAGTTGAACTTCTTCCCCTGCTTTGTAGCCCGCTTTTTCGATTGCTTCTAGGATGACTGTGATGGCTTCTTCGTTTGAACCAAGGTTTGGCGCGAAACCACCTTCGTCACCTACTGCTGTGTTGTAGCCTTTTTCTTTTAACACGGCTTTTAAGCTATGGAAGATTTCAGCACCGATACGTAATGCATGACGGAAAGACTCTGCTCCTACTGGCATTACCATGAATTCTTGAATGTCCACGTTGTTGTCAGCGTGCGCACCACCATTTAAGATGTTCATCATTGGAACCGGTAATTGTTTTGCATTTACGCCACCAAGGTATTGGTATAAAGGAATGTCAAGGTAATCTGCTGCTGCATGAGCTACTGCTAAAGAAACCCCTAGAATAGCGTTAGCACCCAATTTCCCTTTGTTTTCAGTACCATCTAATTCGATTAAGGCTTTATCAATCACTACTTGATCTAAAACTGAGTAATTGCCTTCTAATTCTTCAGCGATAATTGTATTGACGTTTTCTACCGCTTTTAAAACACCTTTTCCAAGATAGCGAGATTTGTCGCCATCACGTAATTCAACTGCTTCATATTCACCTGTCGAGGCACCAGATGGTACGATGGCACGGCCAAATGCACCTGACTCCGTAAATACTTCTACCTCAACTGTTGGATTTCCACGTGAATCTAATACTTCGCGAGCATAAACTTGTGTAATGAATGGCATAATAAATCTCCTTTATAGTTCAATTTTATTTTAAACTCTTGCAAACATCTGGTTAACTTTGCTTAACGATAAGCCCTGTCAGCAGGTTCCCTTACTTTTCCAATGTGTCAAATAATGGTTGACCTGTCATATCCTGAGGCTGTTTTACATTTAGTAATTTTAACATAGTCGGCGCAAGATCGGCTAAAATCCCGCCATCTCGTAAAGTAATACCCGTCTTCGTTACAATAACCGGTACAGGGTTCGTTGTATGGGCTGTCATCGGCTCTCCTGCCAACGTTACGACTTCATCGGAATTCCCATGGTCAGCTGTAATAATGGCTGCTCCACCTTTAGCAAGGATGGCTTCAACGACTCTACCTAGACATTCGTCCACCGTTTCGATGGCTTTAATCGTTGGTTCCAGCATGCCACTATGACCAACCATGTCTGGATTGGCAAAGTTTAAGATAATGGCATCGAATTTATCCCCTTCGATTTCTGCAACGAGGGCATCTGTTACTTCATAGGCGCTCATCTCAGGTTTTAGATCATATGTAGCAACCTTAGGTGAAGCGATTAAAATTCGCTCTTCTCCGGGGAATTTTTGTTCACGTCCACCGCTCATAAAGAAGGTTACATGTGGGTATTTCTCAGTTTCAGCAATTCGGAGCTGTGTTAAACCACTTCTTGAAATGACTTCACCGACAGTATTCACTAAATCGATATTTTCAAACGCCACATCTGCATTTACATCCACACTATAATGAGTGAAGGTTACAAATTTTAAGCCAGTTGGATGCTTTTCAGATAGCTTAAAGCCAATAAACTGATCATTCGTAAAGACTGTTGAAAGCTGGATGGCACGGTCTGGTCGGAAGTTAAAGAAGACAACTGCATCATTTGTATCGATGGTTGCCACAGGCTTCCCTTCTTCTGTAATCACAAAAGGAATAACAAACTCATCTGTTACTTCTCTTTCATAGGAAGACTCCACCCCAATTTTGGCAGATGCCGCGGTCTGTCCGATACCGTCAACGAGCGCGTTATAGGTTAGTTGAACACGTTCCCAACGTTTGTCACGGTCCATTGCATAATAGCGGCCATGAATGGATGCAAACTTGCCGACACCAATATCATCCATTTGTTTTTGAGTTTCTTCGATATATCCAACAGCTGTTGTTGGACCTACATCACGACCATCTAAAAAGCCATGTACGTAAACTTCGTCTAACCCATTTGCCTTGGCTAATTTCAGTAAAGCAAAGAGATGCTCGTAGTGGCTATGAACACCGCCGTCAGATAATAACCCCATTAAATGAAGTTTTGTGTTATTGGCTTTTGCATGCTCGACAGCAGCTAAGAACTTTTCGTTTTTATGGAATTCGCCATCACGTATGGATTTGTGAATACGCGTTAAACTTTGGTAGACAATTCGGCCGGCACCAATGTTGAGGTGACCCACTTCCGAGTTCCCCATTTGGCCATCAGGCAGACCCACTGCTTCCCCACTAGCCGTTAATGTTGAGTGGGGGAACTGTGCCCAGTAACGCTCAAAATAGGGCTTTTTACTTTGTGCTACTGCATTTCCGAAGGTTTCGTCGCGAAAGGCGAAGCCATCTAAAATAATTAATGCTACAGGTTGTTTAGGCATCCGTTCCTCGCCTCCAATACTTTTATTCACCTCTAGCCCACGAATCTAAAAACTCCGCAAGCCAGGGTGAGACTTACACAATTACTGAGCTTTTTCTAATAAAGCCAGATAGGAATCCTTGTCTAAACTTGCACCGCCTACAAGTGCACCATCGATATGCTCTTTAGATAGGAGCTCTTCAATATTTTCAGGTTTTACGCTACCGCCATATTGAATACGAATACTTTCAGCTGTTACTTTTCCGTAAAGTCCTTCGACAACCTCACGAATTTTGCCGCACACAGCATTCGCATCATCCGCAGTTGCCGTTTTTCCTGTTCCGATTGCCCAGATTGGCTCGTAGGCAATAACCATATGATTTACTTCTTCTGGAGTAAATCCTTCAAGAGCAGCCGTTACTTGAGAAGAAACCTTTTCTTCCGTTTTGCCTGCTTCACGCTCTTCAAGCGTTTCGCCACAGCAAATAATCGGCACAATCCCATTACTTAGTGCAGCTCGCACTTTTTTGTTGACCGCTTTATCTGTTTCGTTGAAATATTCACGACGCTCTGAATGTCCTAAAATGACATAGTCCACGTTGATGGAAGCAAGTTGTGAAGGGCTAATTTCACCAGTAAAGGCGCCTTCATTTTCATAGTGCATATTTTGTGCACCAATGGCTAAATCCGTTTCCACTGCAATATCCACTAATGTCGGCAGGAAAATGGCTGGAGCACAAATCACTGCATCCACTTTCTCTTCTGATGGGACTTTTTCGCGTACAGCTTCTGCAAATTCTACTGCCTCGTCAAATGTTTTAAACATTTTCCAGTTTCCAGCGATGATGGGTTTACGCAATTCAGAATGCCTCCTTATTTATCGTTTAGTGCCACAATTCCTGGAAGTGCTTTTCCTTCCATTAGTTCAAGTGAAGCTCCTCCACCTGTAGAAATGTGGTCCATTTGGTTTGCAACCTCAAATTTCTCAACAGCAGCAGCGGAATCTCCTCCACCGATAATTGTATACCCGTTTGTTTGAGCCATCGCTTGAGCCACTGTTTTTGTACCGTTCGCAAATTTCTCCATTTCAAACACACCCATTGGTCCATTCCAGATAATTAGTTTGGAATCTTTAATAATGGATGCATAGTGTTCTGCTGTTTTCGGACCGATATCCAGCCCCATCCACTCTTCTGGAATGGCTTCAATATCAACAATTTCCGTTTCAGCGTCCTTTGAAAACTCGTTTGCCACCACAGCATCAATCGGCATATGAAGCTGAACGCCTTTTTCTTTTGCCTTTTCAATAAAGCTTTTCGCTAATTCAATTTTATCTTCTTCCAACAAGGACTTTCCAATTGAATGACCTTGCGCCTTGATAAAGGTGAAGGATAATCCGCCACCAATGATTAAGTGATCTACTTTGTCTAAAAGGTTTTCGATTACACCAATCTTATCTTTCACTTTTGCTCCACCGATAATCGCCGTGAAAGGTCTTTCAGGGTTTGATAAAGCCTTCCCTAGTACATCCAATTCTTTTTCCATCAGTAAACCTGAAACCGCTGGAACATATTTTGCGATTCCTTCTGTAGATGCATGTGCGCGATGGGCTGCACCAAATGCATCATTCACATAAAGATCGGCTAATTTCGCGAAAGATTTCGATAACTCTTCATCGTTTTTCTCTTCACCTTTATGGAATCGAACATTTTCTAATAAGACGATGTCGCCTTCTTGCATCGCTGCAACCGTATTTTCAACATTTGCCCCAATGGATTCATCTAATTTAGTCACTTGCTTACCAATCAGTTCAGATAGGTGTTTACCCACTTGCGTTAAACGCATGTCTTCATTGATTTCGCCTTTTGGACGTCCCAAATGAGAAGCAAGGATTACCTTTGCCCCTGATTCCACTAATTGCTTAATTGTTGGGATTGCGGCACGAATTCGTGTATCATCCGTGATTTCACCGTTTTCCATCGGTACATTAAAATCCACTCGCACAAATACTCGTTTCCCTTTTACTTCTGCATCATTCATCGTCTTCTTTAAAAACATTGAAGAAAACCCTCCTTCAAATCGTGATTCGATTCACTTTTTTGTCAACTTGGTGTTATTTTCACTTGAATTCAGTAAGAAGAAAGCGTCTCCTTTACATTCTTACTTTCAATCTGAACTCGACTTTTCGCGAATTTGCTAAAATCGAGACCCTTTATTTGTGGATTCCACAATAAGCTTAATATTTGGCTAACTGCCGAAAAAAAAGCGATGGGTAGTTTTATCCATCGCTTCCTTTACCCTCCATTATTATAAATGGTAACATTTATAAAGGCTATACTTTTCACTTACTTCAAGCTAATTATGTCATAACAAATGACCATAATGTGTTACTTATATAGAAAAAGTATGTCACATTAAGTTTTCAAGCTTTCAATTCCTATTGTTGTGTAATATATCTAGCTAAATCCATTAAACGGTTAGAGTAGCCTACTTCGTTATCATACCAAGCAAGTACTTTCACCATATTATTATCTAATACCATTGTTGATAGACCATCCACTGTTGAAGAGTGTGGGTTTCCGTTATAGTCGATTGAAACTAACGGTAATTCATTGTAATCAAGAATGCCTTTTAACTCTCCACTTGCCGCTTCTTTTAGGACATTATTTACATCCTCGACAGTCACAGTAGTACCTAACTCTACAACGAGGTCAACACATGATACGTTCGGTGTTGGAACACGCATGGAGAAGCCGTCTAATTTCCCTTTTAACTGTGGAAGTACTTTTGAAACCGCCACTGCAGCACCTGTAGTTGTTGGAATCATTGATACAGCACCTGCACGCGCACGTCTTGGGTCACTGTGCGGGAAGTCCAGGATGCGTTGATCATTTGTATAGGAGTGAATTGTCGTCATTAATCCACGTTTAATACCAAATTTCTCATCCAGCACTTTTGCCACTGGCGATAAACAGTTTGTTGTACATGAAGCATTTGAAATGACATTTTCGGATGCCTGGTATTGTGTATGGTTTACACCCATTACATAAGTTGGCATTTCACCTTGTGCAGGGGCAGAAAGGATTGCTTTTTTCGCTCCAGCTTGAACATGTTTTGATACTTCTTCCATTGAACGGAATCGACCTGTAGATTCGATTGCTACATCAATATCAAGTTCGCCCCATGGTAGGTTAGCTGGATCTTTTTCAGAGAATACTTGAACTCGTACACCATCAACGATAAATGCATTGTCTTCAGATTGTACGTCTGCATCGTAAACCCCATGAACAGAATCATATTTTAAAAGGTGAGCAAGCTGATGAGCATCAGAAAGGTCATTCACCGCTACCACTTCAAATTCACTGTTTTTAATTGCCTCACGAAAAACTAATCTTCCAATACGTCCAAATCCGTTAATTGCAATTTTGATTGCCATATCAATTTCCTCCAAAATAAATAATGTTTTCTATATAAATAACTTTTTATAGGCATGGCGATAACAGTTTTGCCTATTAAAAATTTTATTAACCATAAAATAATGACTCTTTTTTGTAACAAGAAATTATTGATCCAAAATGGCATTTGCAGCCGCTTCATCCGTAATAAGAACTGTTTGCTTTGCCGCATCATTCTTAAAATAAGCTTGAATGGCTTTTGCCTTGAGTGTCCCACCCGCTACAGCAATTATGTGGGGACTTTGTTTCACCTGTTCGAGCTGAATACCGATTGTATTGATTCGGTATATTATTTCGCCTAATTCGTTAAAATAATAACCAAATGCCTCTCCTACTGCCTTTTTCTCATCCAGCTTATTCATAATGGCATCACTTGAATTTCGACGGTATGCCATTTCCTTAGCACTGCCGATTCCATGGATGACAATATCAATATCGTCATAAAAATCGAGAACTTCTTTGACAATCGGTTCTTGAATCATTGTGGCAAAAGCTGTTTCGCTCAGGTTTTCCGGCAAATACAATGTACGGAATTCCGCTCCACATTTTAGGGCAAATTGCGAAACGAGCGTATTTGCTTGTTGATTCATTTCATTGCCAAGGCTTCCGCGTGCAGCGACAAAAGTAAGCGTACTAAGCGATTTTGTAGGAGACAAAAAGTTTGTTAATGCCGCTACCGTACTGCCGCCTGTAATTGCAACTGTTTGGTCTTTCTTGGCAATACTTGTTAGATAGTCACTGGCTTCTTTTCCTATAAGCTGTTGGCTACCGTTATCATCATTCACATTCCCGGGCACTATTATTACTTTTTTAATGCCTAAAATTTGTTCCAGCCTTTTTTCCTTCGAACTAAGTCCTGAAACTTCCTGAAAAGTTTCTTTTAGTTCTTCAAGTATTTCATACCCTTTACTCGTACAAACCATACCTTTTTGTGTCGTTTCAATGAGTTTTTGGTTGTTTAGAACGGTTATTTCATTGCGAACTGTTCGTTCAGAGATATTCAATGTATCTAAAATCATCCTTCGACCAATTGGCCCTGCGACCGCAATCGTTTGCAAGATTCGATATCGCAGCTCAATGATAGACGATAGTTCAGGTACTAGAAGTTGAACTGCTCCTTGAGGGTTCCTATTATACAAGAAATACACCTGCAACTTTCAGTGGAGTTATTTTTGTCCCGTTAAGTACTTTCTGTCCCACTTAGATTAAAAAAATATTCTACTCTTAGAGTATACATTTTTTTCTGATTTTCTACAAATATTTTAATTATTTTTTTGAAGCACCCCACATTATGCCTGGAGCGCTTCATAAAGTGTTACATAATCTAGATTTCCGTATTGAATGATTTCCCCTTTTACTTCAACGACTGGAATCATTAACATATATTTTTCATGTAATGCTTCGTTTTCTTCTATATTAATGATATCAATTTCGAATTGAACATCGCTGTGAAGAAGTTTTAAAGTCAACAACCCTTCTTCACATAATGGACAACCCGGTCTTGTGTAAAAATTCACCTTCACATCAAATACCCCCACACTAAATTCTTCCTTTTTAGAATCGCAAAATTTACCCGAATAATCAACTTGTAACTACACAAACTATATTCGTACGTTTTTGTACACTAAAATCTGGGAGGAATACAATTATGGACAATCAATTCATGAATGAATCTCAAACGACTCAAGGGAATATGCCTCTTTCTATGAATCACGGTGCACATGAAGTTTTGGACGTTCATGAGGTTCTAAGTGCAGCAATCGGTGGAATGAATACGTTTATCTTCTTCCGTCCTCATGTACAAGACCAAGAACTTCTTAATATTTTGGACAGACAATATGCGTTTATGTTAGACGAGTATAATATTACGGCTGAGTGTTTCAAAACAGGACAAGATCCTAGCCACCCAACACGTTCTTACAAGATGCAAATGGGTAATGACACGAACTATGGTTTAACTCCTAGCCAACCAAAGAAACCAATGACATCAGCGAATGAAATCAATGACGGCATTATTTCAGGCTTCCTTTTAAGCTGCCATAAATCAACTGCAACTGGCAAAACAACTGCGGCTCTTGAATCAACAAACCCAGTAGTGCGTCGTGTATTGCAGGATTCCATTCAAAACTGCATTGAAATGGCCTATGAATTATCACTTTACCAAAACAAAAAAGGTCAATATCAAGTTCCACAGCTTTCCCCGGCTGACATGCAAACAATGTTAAATATGTATGGTCAAGCAGATAAAGCAAAAGATATGCCTAACTAATTAAAAAATTAAAGAATCCATTTGATGCTTGACTACATCAAATGGATTTTTGGTTCTATGTCAAATGTTGGGGTGATGTGTTTTTGCACGTCACCCTATTAACCTAAATGAACACCGAATTCTTTATATAAATCATTCAATAAAATCTTTGCTTTAAAATGCTTAAAGCTCCTAAAACCATAAGCATTACGTTTCATTACCTTCGATTTATTATTAATTCCTTCTAAAAAACCATTTGAATAGCCAAAACTAAAACTATTTAAGATCTCTACTTGCCAATTCTTAAAGGTTTGAATGGCTTTTATAAATGCTGGGATATTTGCTTCTTCTACCTTACGGTAATAAGCTTCTAATCTATTCTTCACTTCTGCAATATCATTCGTCGTTTTTGCCCAATCAAACCATTTACAATAGGCTTCTTTTAGTTCATATGCTTGCTTTAATTCCTTTGACATTCCCGTGTAGCGATTTAAATACCATCGATTCTTTTCCGTTAACTTATCAAAGCGTTTATATAAGACATGACGCATTTTTTTGCACTTTTTTCGATCGTATGGATGCCAATCCTTCTGCACTTTACGACGCACCTCGTCTAGAGCCCAATAAATATAGCGACAATAATGGAATCGATCGGCAATAATGATAGGACGATTTAACGCTTTTTTAACAGCTGCTTTAAAGCTTGGATTCATATCCATTACGACGACTTCTACAGCTGATCCATATGTCATTAGATAATCCTTAATCGTTTCTTTTCTACGATTCGGTAAAATATCAATTGGTTCGTGCGTTTCAGCGTTGGCAATGATTAGTTGATAGGTCCCCGCATCTGTATCTCCTTTATATTCATCGATCGCAATACATTTTGGTAAATGGACCCCTTCATTTAGCTGCTCCTTTACCACCTTTTTAAAGCGACGAATTACCGTCGAACTGGATGTTCCAAGGACTTCTGCTGCTTCTTTAAATGTCTTTGCCTTTACTGAACGGATTCCAACAACTTGGTTCCATTCTTTTGAGTAACGTTGATACTTATCCACGAAAGGGGATTTTTCCGAGAAGCGTTTTCCGCACTCACATACATAACGTCGGCGTTTATAGAAAAGGATGGTTAATCGTTCAAACCACTTTAAATGTTTAATTTTTTGAATTCGATAATCATGTATTTTAGAGGTCATTTTTTTACACTCAGGACACTGATGTTCTTTCTTCGGAATTGAAACGTAAAGTGCGATACGCTCCCCGATTTCTTCAATCTTATGAACAGTTACACCTTTTAATCCTGGGATATTTCTGTTAAAATTCATAATGCACGTATCACCTTTCATTGCTTGTTTCTCGACAATTCAAGTATATCGAAATCGGTGATTACGTGCTTTTTTTTATTTCAAATTGTAGTAAAACCCCAACAAATATTATAGAACCGGATTTTTTAATTGGAAATAAAAAACAACCCGAAAAGTTTCGTTAAAAACTTCTCGGGCCGTTTTTTTCTTTATGGTTTCAAACCTCAAACTAAAACACTTGATCGTAACTTATAAAAAAATTATATGAAAAGATTGGTAATAATAGTTTAAAGAGAATGAATTGGGGATAAAATGAATTGGTACAGTAATTGCATTTTATCCCGTTATCTTTCATTCCCTCTGGATTCTATTAGGCTGCTAAGCTAATAGAGTCCATGGAAGGTCTACCTTATTAAAATCATAGTTGAAGCAGTAAAATGGCGCCCTCGGAGGGAATCGAACCCCCAGCGGAAGAACCGGAATCTTCTGTGTTATCCATTACACCACGAGGACATCTTATCATAGAAAACTTACTCGTAACGCTTTTGAAAATAGAAATTGTTCTTCATTTACATAACTGATAATGCTTTAGGTCATAACGCCAATTGTAAAATACGACTTTTCTATTATACAAATGTATACAGCGTAATTCAACTATTAAATTGAAGTTAAATTTGATATTATTGTGACTTTTTTACAGCAATGCATCATTCCGCTTCTGGTAGTCATTTTCCATTACACTTTTTACTTCTTATTTTAATATTGGTTCATAGAATAATAGCGGATACAACCTGCAACATTTTAGTAAAGGATAGTGTTTTATATTTGACCTTCCTTGACTATTCTGTGTATGATATGTGTACAGCTAAAAGGTAATTCTTTTAGCACTGAGTCAACGAATAAATCTTTTTAAGGAGGATTTACAAATGAATTTAATTCCTACAGTTATTGAACAAACAAATCGTGGAGAGCGTGCTTATGACATTTACTCTCGTCTTTTAAAAGACCGCATCATCTTACTAGGTAGCGCTATCGATGATAATGTTGCGAACTCAATTGTTGCCCAATTATTATTCTTAGCAGCAGAAGATCCAGAGAAAGATATTTCTTTATACATTAACTCTCCTGGTGGATCGATTACAGCTGGTATGGCGATTTACGATACTATGCAATATATTAAACCACAAGTATCAACAATTTGTATCGGTATGGCTGCTTCAATGGGTGCCTTTTTACTTGCTGCTGGTGAACCAGGCAAACGCTTCGCTTTACCAAATGCTGAAGTCATGATTCACCAACCACTTGGTGGCGCTCAAGGTCAAGCAACCGAGATTGAAATTGCTGCAAAACGCATTCTATTCTTACGCGATAAATTAAACCAAATCTTATCTGATCGTACAGGTCAACCATTAGAACGCATTTCTAAAGACACTGATCGTGATAACTTCATGACTGCTGAAAATGCAAAAGAATACGGTTTAATTGACCAAATTATTTCTCGTGTAGAAGATAAATAATAAATGACTAAAGTGAAGAGGATTCATATCCTTTTCACTTTTTTTTGCAAAAATCCTTTCAGTCGGATACGGATATTTGAACAATTAAGGCTTATCGAGATTGGACATTCTATAGACAAAGTCATCTAATAAAAAAAGGAATCTCATGAATTGTGAGATCCCTCTGTTGCGAGCGTTTACAAATGATGTTAGCTTATTCTTCTCTTTGAATAAGTGATACTAGTCCATCTACAGCATCTTGTTCGTCTTTTCCATCAGCAATTAGAGTAATCGTTGTTCCTCTTGCAATGGCTAAACTCATAATCCCCATAATAGACTTAGCATTTACTTTTTTCTCATCCTTTTGTAAATACACTTCTGATTTAAAGCGATTGGCTTCTTGAACAAATAATGCCGCTTGTCTCGCCTGCAAACCAGATTTCAATTTTACTTCCACATTGGTTTCAACCATTTACGATACTCCCTTTCAAACCGTTCATCTGTATACATTTATCTTATCTAAATTGTATGAAAAGAACAATGATAGAATCCTACAATTTTTGAAAACTTCAGTAAAATTTACATTTATCATGATTATACACTA